>CAZCPZ010000212.1:0-3422 GCA_964499875.1 uncultured Thermoplasmatales archaeon
ATCGCTCCTCAAGTTTGTTATGACCAGCATGTGTTATCCAGTAAACTTCTCCACCGAAACCCTCTATATGCTCTGCTTCCTTGTTAAACAAGGATTCTGGTATTAACAGGGGAAAATACACCTCTTGATGACCTGTTTCCTCCATCTCTCTTCTAATGAGTCCATCGATGTACCTCATTATTCTCCAACCGTATGGTTTCCAAACATTCATACCTTTTATAGGATACCTTTTATCACATAAACCTGCTAATTCAACTATCTCATTATACCACTCATGGAAATCCTCATCCTTCTTATACCTTGTCTCCGGCATCCTACTTCAACCTGCACAGGGAAGAGAAAGCATACTCTTAAATATGACGGTTCTAAGAAATAAGAGAGTTTAGACTCCTCTACTCTCCTTAGCTTTCATTCTAAGACGTTTAGAGTGGCATCTTCTACATCGTATTGCTCTAACAGCGTTTGTTGCACCACAGTTCATACATATCTTCTTATAAAGCAACCTTGTTTCTGCCTCTGGAAACCTCGCCATATTGTACACCTTAAACGCGGTATCCATAACTAGTATATAAATTATAGTGTGAGTTTGGAGGAAAATATAGAAATATTCTTAACCAAGAATATGGTTCCAACTCGAGGTGTCACGAGATGAAGGGGAGGACTAGATGCCCCCATTGTTCCACAGAGTTTATAGTGGAGGTAGAGGAGGGAAAAGAGAAGGCTGAGGCGGTTTGTCCAACCTGTGGTCATAGATTTATTATAAAACCTTGTGACACTACAGAGGATGATGAAGATGAATGCACCTGGGAGGAGTATGGAGAACCTAGGAAAACTATTCTCTCCTCCAAGAAGCCTCATACGGATAAACCTATCCTCGCTGCTTTCCTATTAATTGGGGTATCCATTATCTGTCTCTCAGCAGCAGCTGCACCAACATATATAGTTGAAACACCTGTTGCTCCCCTCTCCTTCGTTGGAGTTAAAAGTTCTCTACTTATACATGTAAGTGATGAGAGAGGGATGCCTCAACCTAATATCTCTATATACATTGAAGGTTATAGTAGGGTAACTAATGAGTCAGGTGAAGCCATCATCAATCAACTTACTCCTGGGATTAAGATAGTATCCATACAGTTACCGGGGAACAAGGTGATTAAGAGAGAAGTATTTATACCACCTTTTATTCAATCAACCTGTAACATCTCCTATATGGATCCACCCTATACACCTGTTAACCTAGTTTGGTGTCAAACAATACTAATCATATTTAGTATACTCTCTATATTGGGAGCTTATGCTTCTTTTAACCGTAGATATCCTGATCTAGCAATGTTTGGGGGAGTCATAGGGATACTATCGATTGGTTTTTTCATGATAAATATTATATTGGGTGCTCTTGCTATACTACTCATAGTCTCATCTAAAGAAGAGTTTGAAGATGGAAAGAAGGGTAAACACTTCTAGAATATTGATGATTCTATTTACTTTACTACTGATATGGTGTGCCCTACAATTCTTAGCTCCAATTATGTTACCTAGTAACTCTATAAGGAATTTAACTGGGTTACCTGGGGTAGAGGATAATGTAATGGTGATACGGAGATTATCATTTCCATGGAACATCGTTTACTCTATTGGTGATAGACTCTGTCATCAAAAAGCTAGTAGATCCCTCTTTATAAATGGAAATCAGATGCCTTTCTGCGCGAGATGCACTGGTATATGGATTGGTTTAGCTATTGGATTAGGTGTTTCTATCATATACAAGTTTGAGTTATCTCAAAGACTATTCATACTAATCATAACTTGTATAATACCCCTAGTAGTGGATGGAACTGGGCAACTAGTTGGGTTATGGGAGAGTAATAATCCTCTTAGATTGGTAACAGGTGTAACAGCAGGAGTTGTAACAGGGGTTGCTATAAGTGTAATAGTAGATGGATTTAGAGAAGAATTTTTTCAAAAATTATATAAGTATAACGGGTTTTAGAGGAACTAGGAATACCTGGTGGTTGGGAGAGAAGGTGTATGGCTGATCTTGGAAGAGGAATAAAAGCTGGAGTCGTAGCAGGTATAATATATGGTATAGTAATAGGAATACTAGAAGTAATAATCATGGTCGCTCTTTGGAGTAGTATTGCAGCTGCTTATGCAGAGATTGCACCTGGAGTAGCTATAACTCTAGCTATCTTAGCCCCAAGTGCATTCATAGGTGGGATAATCGGAGGAATCATTGGAGGACTAATATTCGGTTTAATATACGCTGCTCTCTATAATTCTTTACCTGGTTCAACTAGTGTTAAGAAGGGTATAATACTATCAATCATCTTCTGGTTGATTTTCTCAGTGGCTCTAGGTTTCGCTACATCATGGATACTAGGTATACTATTCTATGTGATAAACAATATCATAATTGGTTTACTAGGAGCAATCCTTTGGGGTTATCTACTCGGTGTATTCTGGGATAAGTATGGTAGCAAACAACCTCAGCCTGCAGCAACTCCTAGCGTAGAATCAGAAACAGCTAAGGAGAAATAGTTAAATGCAAACTTCTCTTTTCTTCTTTTCTCTATCCATCATCTTTTTCTCTATCTTTTAGAGGAGTTCTCTATCAGTTTTTTTATCAAAACTATATCTTTTTGGGAAGAGAAAAATTGAGTTCAAAAAGTGTGAGAATCTATTTGTAGTCCTGTTTGGATACAGCCGCTAGTATTAAACCAACTAGTGATAGTATACTAGCTAAAAACATTGGTCCAATAGTGAATAAACCCAGTACTCCTCCAAGTATGGAGAATCCCCATCTTTTTCTTTGAAGAGATGTTACTCCACCTATCAATGGGAAGATAGAGAAGATTATACCAAGAGTAGCGCATATATTTAACATCATACTTATCTGCTCTACCGTTACATTTAAACCCTGTTCCTGTAGAGTTTGTATAACAGTTGTATTAATAGCTTGTATACCGAATAAGAGTAGACCCCAGGTGGATAAACCGAGGATTCCTGCTACTATTAATAGTACACCAGCGATTATTGGTTTATTTGAAACTGGTTTAGATTCTCCTTGTGTACTAGAGACTTCCTCTATTGATGAAGAATCCTTATCAATTTTAGTTTCCTCTTGTTGATTCAATGTTGACTTGTCAATACTCTCATCCATTTTTATCTACCCTCACTTCTCCCTTCTAATACCGAGATTAGAGGAAGAGTTTCTTTTTAAAATCTATTTCGGTTTTTACATAACTCTTTTTATACGTTTACGCTCCCCTAGTCTTACTAATATAGGCCTTAGATAGTGAGTAGAAACATACCAGTAGAGGAGTAAACCATAGAATACTATACCAACTTGTAGATACTCCATCTTTAGTGTGACAGTTAATATGAACCATGTTGTAACTAGTATATGAAGAATTATAGAGAAG
>CAZCPZ010000213.1:0-890 GCA_964499875.1 uncultured Thermoplasmatales archaeon
CCCCGCATCTACTGCATTCTAAGATTAAACCTTTTCTCTTAAGAGGATACCTACACTTTGTACATAATGCTTTGATTACACCGAAGTGATCACCTTTAGTAGATAACTGTATACTAGGTTTAACTTGTATAACCCTTGCTCTAAATAAATCTCCTAGCGAAAACACTTCAGCAGGATCCTCAATATACTTATTAGATATCTCAGATACATGTATTATAGCACTAGTATCTCCTGATATCGGTCTCTCCTTACCAATCACATGTAGTAGTGTAACAGCTACCATAGCTGGTTTAATAGCATCAACCTTCCCTATAACCCAGTCACCTCTTCTTAGAATAGTTGGGAGACTGGTAGCTGGTTTAACCATAGCTGTCCTAGTTCTCCTATCAATGTAGAACCAACCAACTCTAGCAGCTCTTATTATACCATCTTCTTCATATGTTCCATCTCCTGGTATAAGCTCCTCTAAAGTAGAGAGTTCATCCCCAGGTAGCACCATCTTTGTTTTATCAAATTCTTTATTCATTCTCCTCTGCCTATGGCAACACAGGAGGTGTTTTAAATATTATGGTTACCAGAGTGAGGATATGAAGAAAACCTGTAACTCCAAAAGTTTCTTTTATAGATGATAAATCTTTTTTAGAATAACCATGTTTTTCATCATAGAAGATATATGAATATAAAACTAGCTGTTTTTGATATGGATGGAACACTACTTAGATATAGAACAATATTTGTATTCGCAGAGAAACTGGGTTTTAAAAACAAGCTAATTGAGATACTAGGAGATGAGAATATAGAGCCCTATCAGAAAACCATTCAAATTGCATCTCTACTTAAAGGCTATAGTAAAACAAGGTTACTAGAATTATTTAGAGGAATACCAACAC
>CAZCPZ010000213.1:900-3411 GCA_964499875.1 uncultured Thermoplasmatales archaeon
AGAAGAGTTAAGGAGAAGAAGAGTCACAACAGCTATTATAACTGATAGCTATGATTTCCTGGCAAAGGATCTTGCAAAACGCCTCAATATAAACAAGTATTATGCCAATAATCTTATAATCCAGGATGATATAATCACTGGGAGGATTATCCTCCATAACAAGGATTTACTAAGGGAATGCGGGTTTCCAGAGGTATACTCTATATGTAAATCTAGAGTGATGGAGGAGCTATGTAGAGAGATGAATATATCTACAAGAGAAGTCCTAGCAGTGGGAGATGGATTAGTGGATCGATGTATGCTATTAAAAGCTGGAGTTGGTATAGCATTCAATGCCTCACCAATGGTTGAAAGATATGCAAACTACTCAACTGATAACTTCAAAGATATACTAAGACTCCTATTGGAGAGATGAAGATATGGATTTAAAACAAGAGAAGATAGCTACTCTCCATGACTTCAATGTAAATAAAGAGGAACTCATAAAATCAGTTAAAGACGCAGTAGTAGAGAGACCAGTTTCACTGGTTATGCCAATGCTTTATCAAGAAGTGAATAATGAGGCATTAATTGGAATAAAAAAAGGATTAAACAAGTGTACTTACTTAAAAGAAGTAATTATACCTCTATCAGCTGGGAATGAGAAGGAGTTCACTCAAGTTAAACGATTCTTCTCAGATCTAGGGATACCGCATCTAATAATGTGGTGTAATGGACCAAAGATTGAGAAACTATTAATGGAGCTACAATCAGATGGAATAGATCTACTCAAGTATAGAGGTAAAGGTAGAGATGTATGGCTTGCACTAGGTATAGCTGCTCTTCACTCCTATGCTGTGGCTTTACATGATGCAGATATAGTGTTATATGATGAATCAATACCAACAAAACTTGTATACCCAATAGTGGAACCAGAGCTAGATTTCAAATTCAACAAGGGGTACTATGCTAGAGTAGATACCAAGAAGGGTATCATGTATGGTAGAGTAGTGAGGCTTTTCCTAAACCCATTATTAGAGGCACTTATGGAGCAACATAGAACTCCTCTAAAATTCGTACAATTCCTCTCCTCCTTCAGATACCCACTCTCAGGAGAATTCGCACTTACAAGTGATCTAGCTAGAGATGTTGATATACCTGGTAACTGGGGTTTAGAGATAGGTATAATGGCTGAGGTATATAGGAATGTTATACTGAAGAGGATATGTCAAACAGATCTAGGATTCTATGATCATAAACATCAAGCTATAGGAGATGAAACACAAGGTTTAGTTAAGATGAGTGGAGATATACTAGAAACACTACTACGAGTACTAATCGAGGAGGATCACATAGAGATATCAGAGGAATTCCTGATATCATTGAGGGTGCTGTATCAGAGACATGCCCAAGACTGCATTAGAAAATATCATGCAGATGCACATTACAATAGCCTTAAATACGATAGGCATCTAGAAGAGCAGATGGTGGAGCAATTCAGTAAACAGATAATGATCTCAGGTAAACACTACTTGGAACACCCAGTTGGTACTCGTATACCTGATTGGTTGAGAACAATATCCGCTAGGAAGAAGATTAGGGAACAACTCCTAGATATTGTTATTGTGGATAATGAGAAACCATAAAATTAGGGAGAGGTGTTAAAGTAGAGATGAATCAAGGATGGAATAGAGGAGTGACATTAGATGAAGAGATACTTGAGGAGAGTAGAAAGATAAAACCTATAGATATAATGGTTGGAGTACTCTGCAAGAATGTAGAAGCAACTATACTAAATGTTTTAAACGTGGTAAACGAGGGTCTATACCAATACTTCCCAGATTATAAACTAGCAATTGTTGTATCAAAAGCTAAATCAACAGATAACACTGACCAAGCAGTGGAGTTATTCCAACCCTATAGTACTATACATACCATTATAACCAATGATATAACAAATAGTGGTAAAGGTGCAGGGGTCATGACAATACTAGAGATTGCTCATGAAGCAGAGGCGAAATGCGTAGTATTGCTAGATGGAGACCTCCTTAGTATTAAACCAACTTGGATTCAAACAATTGCTAACCCGGTGGTGTATGGAAGAGCAGATCTAACAGTACCATACTATATTAGAGATAAAAACGATGGAGTCATAACAAATAACCTAGTATACCCCTTCACTAGAGCAGTGTATGGTATAGATATACGGCAACCCATAGCAGGGGAATTCGCTTTATCTAGAAACCTATATGAGGTTTTAAGAGAACACCCATTATTCCCACCGGATTTCGGTGTCGATATATTTATTGTTACCACTGCAGCAGCAGAGGGATTATACGTTAAAGAAGGTTTATTCTCCCTTAAAATCCATGAGTCAACAACTCATTATCTTGAACCAGAGAAATTCCTTATACCAATGTTTAGAAAAGTAACAAGTAGCATGTTTGAGTTAGCGAAATATTATGAAGATTATTGGCGTAACCGAGCTAAACCTTGGCGCTCCAAGTATAGAAGAGAATGCTTCAGTAAACG
>CAZCPZ010000214.1:0-3405 GCA_964499875.1 uncultured Thermoplasmatales archaeon
AAAAAAGAGTAATACTAGTATAAATAGAGAGGATGTTCTCTCTAGATGCTCAAAATGTAACACAATACTCATAAAAATCTCTAGAGAAGAAATCAAAGATAAGGTTCCACCACGAGTCTTTGAGCAACACAGAGAATTCTGGGTATGTCCAAGATGCAAAAAGATATACTGGGCTGGTAGCCACTATGATAATATAAGAGAAACAATACATAAACTACGGGAAACCTTATCTTAGCATCCTCACCATCTGAGCATGAGGAACACCTTGGATTGTTATAACACAATCCGGGTCAATAAGCCCCATCTCTATACCACACTCAACAGCTTTCTTACCAACAAGGTTTATAATAGTTGCTCTCTCCAAATAGTTTCTTAGATCCTTCACGGTAACCTTGTGTCCATTATAGAAGGCTTCTCTAACCTCCAAGTGTAGTTTACCCTCACTGAATGTTCTACCAAGGAGTTCCTCATCACAGGCTCCAACAAGTAAGTCATTACCATGCGCATATACCTTGACGCATATCATTATTATTCGCATCCTAAAGAGTTCTCATGATTGAGATTATCTCTCAATCTATATATTCCTTTCGAAAAATATATAGTAGATATACATGGAATCATCAGTATAAAGCCATTATACTAGTAGTTTATCTAAGGGTTACGACAAAAAACAACAAAAACTATAGAAAAATTTATATATAAAAACTTTGTGAAAGGATTTTGGTTTAACCATTAACTCTAAAAACTATTCATAGTATTTAGCTCTGAGGAGAAAGAGTTTTTAGAAACACGGGAAGGTAAAAAGGGAAGATGGATTCAATACTAAAAATATTCTCAGATCATGGTACCTTCATACAACCAGAAACCCTAGACTATATACTAACAAAAGAAGACCCAGAGGATTTCTCTAATAAGATACTATCATATCTAAAAGAATACCCCCTTGTTTTAACACTAGATAGAGTCAAGGAGATCGAAGAAGAAATAAACCATGGAAATCAAGTGGAAACCAAAAGTTTCTCTCAGCAACTACTAATAGCTGAGGAAACAGAGGAAGTAAGGGAAGAAACAGAGGAGGAAATAGAGACTAAGATGAGAGAAGAGAAAAGGTATCACTCTACAGTTACTACTTGGAATCCACCAGCTAGGGATTACCAAGCTGATATAAAGATACTCAAAGATGTTACTGGTAGAAGCCTATGTGAGGGAACCACAGAGGATTTCGCTAAACTCTTCATAGATAGATTCCAAGTACTAAGAAAGATTCTTAGAACACAACGTAGAGAGATGGCACAAGTAATACCAATCAGTAGAATCAAAAAAGGAGACTTGAAGGAGATGCAGATAATAGGTATAGTAAATGAGGTTAGAACAACTAGTAATGGTCATAGACTCATAGAGTTAGAGGATGACACCTCTACAATAACTGCTATAGCTCTAAAACAAAATCAAGAGGTTTTCCAGCAAGCAGAGATGATAGTAGAAGATGAGGTAATAGGATTAGTAGGTCAACTAAGTAAACACGGTGATTTATTTCTTATAACAAGTATTGTATTCCCAGATATAAGCTTGCATAATAAGAGATACAAGATAGATATACCTATATGTGCAGCATTCCTAGGAGACTTACATGTTGGTAGCAAAGAATTCATGGAGAAACACTGGTATCAACTAATAAAATGGTTTAGAGGAGAACTAGGTAATAAACGACAGAGAGAAGTAGCAGGTAGAATAAAATACCTAGTTATACCAGGGGATGTAGTAGATGGTATAGGAGTATACCCAAACCAGGAAAAGGAGCTTGCTATAACAGATCTATACAAGCAATACGAAGCCTTAGCGGAGTATCTTAGTATGATACCGGATTATATTTCGATAATACTTCAACCAGGGAATCATGACGCAGTGAGACCAGCGGAGCCACAACCAACCTTTGAAAGAGAGATACAGGAGTTATTCAATGGTAACGAAGTAACTTTTATAGGGAATCCTTCTACGTTTACACTACATGGTGTAGAAATATTATCATATCATGGACAGAGTATGCTGGATTATGCTACGAAGATACCATCGCTGAGATATGATGAGCCATTGGAGATAATGAAGGTTATGCTGCGGAAGCATCATCTAGCACCAATATATGGTGGGTATACACCTCTTGCACCAGAACACAAGGATTATATGGTTATTGATAGAGTACCAGATATATTTGTTACAGGACACGTACATCTAGCGAGTATAGGAGAATATAGAGGTGTAACCCTCATAAATGCCTCGAGTTGGCAGAGACAAACAAGTTATCAAAAAATGATGAATTTCATACCAGACCCTGGTAAAATACCTATAGCGGAACTTAACACCGGGAATGTCACAATGATGGACTTTAATAGTCTTTAGGTATCCCTTTAGCTATATGGTTTTGTTAATCAATTTTTAATTTTATCTCAGAGTGGCGTTTTTTTTCACCATAAGTACGGTTCCATTTTACCATTAAACTGAGAACAAGTATCCACTTGTAGACTCCACGATGAAGGGGTCTTCTAAATCCTCTACTGCTGAGCTTAAGAAACTAGAAGAAAACAACAAGCAGCATACTAGAAATATAAGGTATCGAAGTTTTCCTCAAATTACTAAAAAAACCTTCAGATACTCTGGGAGATAGATGCTTTATTGATTAATTTTTTTAAGTTCCTCCTCTATATCTTCCCTTAAAGAGGTAGGTGAAATGCAGAAGAAAAACTGGAGGGGATATAACGAGAAACTAGTGGAATATCACTGTATTGAATAACCTGAGATTAGAAATGTACTGCGAAGTTAAATTGTGGATAAATAGGATATATTGTGCATCTCATTACAAATTTTGGGGATACAGGGATGCACAATCAGATAATTTGTTCCTACTGCAAAAGCAAGGACATTATGAGAATGGTTTCTACAAATATAAAGATAATGTTGAGTAGAGGTACATACGCAAGAGGTGTAGTAAATCTTTTGCAGAGAGAAGTAAAAGTCCATTCAAGGGTATGAGATTCCCTCCAAGTGTTATACTCTTTGCAATAAGACTGTATACGGAGTCTTATCTCTCGAGCAATGGATGCCCCACTCTGATAAAAGACGTAATGAACATAGATGTCAGTGGTAAAACCATACTTAACTGGGGTTCAGAAGTTTGCACCATACTTTAACAGGGATATCAAGATTCTACAAATCAAAATATTCTGATATATATGGTACATAGGATGAGATGTTCATCAATAGAGTTGGATCCAAGAAAAGACCTGGAAGAATAGGTCCTGTTTACGGTGTATGATGAAAGTAGAAATGCCATAGTAACCTTCCTTTCTAATAAGAGAGACAGGAAATCTGCAAAGAAGGTTTTCAAGATGGCTGTGAAAGAGGCTGGAT
>CAZCPZ010000215.1:0-3395 GCA_964499875.1 uncultured Thermoplasmatales archaeon
GGTACCTGCTGATCCTGAGGAGTCTCCATTAGAATTGGCAAACCTATATAAAGTATATATAAACCATAGAGGCCACCTAGTAGAGCTACAAGAGCCGCTGGTGGATAAATACTTATAATCCCCGCTACAAGCCAAGGAGTAGCTGAAGCAGCTACTAGTTTCATTGATTGCATCAAATCAGGTTTAGATTTAAAATTAGATGCAAGTGCATTCAATATATATGCAAACACTACCACTCCTATTATAGATAAAATATATTCTATGATCGCTAAAACTAGGGCAAGAGCACCCACCCCTCCAATCCATCCAAAACCTACGAATCCATAACCAATGAATACTCCAAGGAACGTTGGGAATGCTACAATAGCTAGATAAATCAGTATATCTTTATTAGAAACTTTTTCATCCTTCATTTTCTTTAAAGCATTCTTTGGATTAGTTATAACCTCAATCACCCTATTAATAATCTGAGATATATCCATCTCACCAGTCACCTCATATCAAGAGCTTCGCCTTCAAAAAACCTGGAGATATATTAAACTTGTGGTTATAGCAAAAACAAGATTAATCTACCCATGAAATCTTTTTAACCTCTTGTTTAATCCAGCAGAACAAAATGAGAGTTGCCTTAAAACTAGCTTATGATGGGACACTATTCTATGGGTATGCAAGGCAACCTAATCTAAAAACAGTTGAAGGAGAAATCATTAAAACATGTATAGAAACAGGTTTATTTCATAGTATAGAGGATGCTAATCCCAAGTCAGCTAGTAGAACAGATAAAGGCGTCTCATCACTCTGTAACGTATTCGTATTCAACACCACATATACTCCAAGAGAGGTTCTATCAATACTATCAGAGAATCTCCCATTGGATACTATAATTCCATATGCTACTACAAAGGTTGATAATAGTTTTAACCCTAGACACGCATTACTTAGACACTATAGATACTACATACCAAAAGAGAACAGGGACATAAATCGAATTAGGGAAATCTCCAAGGTATTCCTAGGGTTACACGACTTCACTAACTTCGCTAAAATAGAACCAGGTAAGACACCTAATAGGAAGATAAGTAATATCTCTATTAAACTCGAGGGAGGTTTAATAGTAATAGACTTCTATGCTCCAACATTCCTATGGAATCAGATTAGAAGAATAGTTTCAGCTATACTAAAAGCAGAGAGAGGAGAGATAACTATAGAAGATATATCCTCTGCCCTAGGGAATCCCAATGTTAGAGTAGACCATGGTGTTGCACCAGCTGAACCACTAATACTGATGGATATAAGATATAAGAATATCTCTTTTGAGTATCATCCAACCTTAACTATGAGATGCAAAAAGATAGAGGATAAAATAAGGAAGAGGGTTAAATCTCTCTCCTTCTAAACCTTATAATCGCTAATAATAGGAATATAATTATCCAAGCTACTAGGATACCAGCTAATAGAGGAGTGCTATAGAAAGACGGATACTTAATAGGTATCATACCATGCGATGGATTAACCGGTTCAACATTTAGAGAAACAAGAGATGAATACACAGACATAGGGTTAACTAGTTCTAATGCGAAATACCAATCAGGGAAACTACCAGAGGCCATACCTGATAAACCTACTCCAGCTATAGCTATACCAAACAACACCATTGGAAGTATAATATTAAAGAAAAACCATAGAAATATAGCTCCACCTAAAGCAGTGCTTCTCCTTCTAAAAATGGTGGAGAAAAACAAGGCTATATTCAAATACACAAGTCCTATTAGGATTGTTGCAGCTATAAAGAATAGATACTCCAAGAAATTAACATTTGGAACAAGTAAACCTATAACTACTCCTGCGCATCCGAAACCAAGGAGAATAGATATAGAAAGTATACCTCCCAACCCAAGGAGTTTACCAAGTATAACCTCATCTCTACTAATAGGTAGAGATAACAAAGCACTCATAGAGCCTCTCTCAATCTCCCCTATAACCGCTGCGTATCCAAGCATCAAAGATATTATTGGAACCAGTATTTGAACAAAAGTCATCATAGAGGCAATTGTAATACCTAGATCCTTCCAACCAGTGGAGAAGATTGAACCAAAATAGGATGCAACCAAGGTTAATAAGACAAAGATCACTGTGACTATGATAACCCAGAAATTTCGGATATTATCCACTAGCTCCTTCTTAGCTATTAGAAGTATAGGTTGCTGAAGTTTAAACATGATTCTTCATCCTCCCTCAGTGAATCTTATAAAGATTTCCTCTAGAGAGGGTTCCCTAGTCTGTATATTCAATATACCACCCTTATTCTCCTCAATGACTAGTATAACCTTTGCTTTTGCTTCAGAAGAACAAGTGACTTCTAGTCTCCTATTATACGCTTTGACTCTCTCAACACCTTCCAATGATTCAACTTTATCAACGAATCCATCAGCCTCTTCTCCTAACTCTATTACAAGCACTGGTTTCAAATCTAGTTTAGCTTTAAGATTATCAATGGTATCTATTGCTACTATTCTCCCCCTGTTTATAATAGCTACTCTATCACATACAGCTTGTACCTCACTAAGAATATGAGAGGATAAGAAAACTGTTACACCATCCTCTTTCAATTGAAGAATCTTTCTTCTAACAAGAGCTACACCATTGGGATCCAAGCCATTAGATGGTTCATCCAATATAAGTATAGAGGGGTTTCCAAGAACTGCTCTAGCCATACCAAGCCTCTGCAGCATACCCTTAGAGAATGAACCAACTTTTTCATCCCTAGCATCTATAAGTCCAAACTCTTTGAGGAGGGAAACACAGGATTCCCTAGAAACCCCTTTCATATCCGCATAGAAACAAAGGTTTTGATAAGCAGTTAAATTATCATAGAATGCAACCTTCTCCGGTAGATAACCAATGTCTTTCTTAGCATCTCTACTATTCCTCTTCATATTTAAACCATTAATAAATATCTCTCCTGCATCAGGTTGAATAAAACCTAGTATTGATTTAATCGTAGTAGTCTTACCAGCACCATTAGGACCCAGGAAACCAAAAACCTCTCCCTTTCTAACATTAAAAGAGATATTATCCACCGCCCTAGTTTCTCCAAAGGTTTTTGATAACCCCTTAACCTGTATAGCATACCCCCTTGTTTCACCTGGAAAAACATATACTCCCTTCGTTGAGCAACTAGGGCATACAACTATAATCCTCTCACCGGGTTCACCTTCTACTCTCGTTAATCCTCCGCAACGCGGACATCTTAATGTTTTAGTAACCATCAAAAAACCTTTAACTAGTGTTATCCTAATTAAATTCTCCCCTCTATTGTTTCCTCTGCGCTCGCCAAGCTCTATATAAAAAATAGGCTAAGCCTCCATATAATACTATGCATATAAATACTAGCA
>CAZCPZ010000216.1:0-3390 GCA_964499875.1 uncultured Thermoplasmatales archaeon
TCACTGTTTTAAGATCCGCGAAATCAAGGTTCACTAAACCAGGTTTCGTAATCATCTCCGTTATACCTTTTATGGACCTCATTAAAACCTCATCAGCTACCTTAAAAGCAGCGTTGAGAGATAGATTGGGGACAATATCGAGGAGTTTATCATTTGGTATAACTATAACTGTATCACAAACCTCTCTTAACCGCTTAAGACCAGCTTCTGCATTCTCCATTCTAACAACACCTTCTACACCGAAAGGCATTGTTACAACCCCTATAGTTAAAGCACCTGTCTCCTTTGCTATCTGAGCTACAATTGGAGCAGAACCAGTACCTGTACCGCCTCCTAATCCACAGGTTACAAAAACCATATCTGCGTGACCAATTGCTTCCCTAATCTCTTGTTCACTCTCCTTAGCGGCATCTTCTCCAATCTTAGGTATAGAACCTGCTCCAAGCCCTCTAGTAAGGTGTTTCCCTATTAAAACCTTTTGAGGAGCGGGTGATTCTAGTAGATGCTGAGCATCAGTATTTATAGCTATTAGATCTGCACCTGTTATCCCACTCTCTAAACACCTAGTAATAGTGTTTGTCCCTGCTCCACCACACCCAACTACTTTAATAGTTGTTGTTAAACCCGCTAGGATTTCCTCTAACTCCTCATCAGGAGTCCCAACTATTCTCCCCCCTCCAGAATTCTTATTTTGCAGACTCTTCCTCCTACTGCTATTCTTGGTATTCTTTTTCCTCTCCTCATTTGCTATAACTTCCTCTATAAGCTTCTTCATCTAATACCACCATACCCATCATCTCGATAAATCGAAACCTCACCACACCTAATTATTATATTTCCTACAGTATTGTAAAGGAGTTTTGATTATTAAACGTTTCTTTCAAACCCTTCTAACTCCAATGAGAAATCGATACTCCTCGCACTATGGGTTATGTAACCAAGAGAAACCCTATCAGCAAACTTAGCGTACAGAGAAATATTATCTGGAGTTATACCACCAGAGACCTCAATCCTTACATTACTATTTATCCTTCTAATCTCCTCTGCAACTACTCGACCCTCCATAGGTGAGAAGTTATCTAACATAATAGTATCTACACCCATCCTTGCTGCTTTTAAAGCCTCCTCCCTACTCTCAACTTCTATCTCAATAGGTTTATCAGGAAGATTTCTCTGAACTCTCTTAATCGCTTCCTCAATAGATCCAACGCATCTAATATGATTATCTTTTATTAGAACAGCATCGTATAGCCCCATTCTATGTCTCTCTCCACCACCAAGAACAACTGCTTTCTTTTCATAGAAACGAAAACCAGGTGTTGTCTTACGAGTAGCTGCAACACTGACACTAGGGTTAACACTTCTACATACCTCAACGAGAATCCTAGTTAAAGTAGCGATACCACTCATCCTACCTAGGAAATTCAGGGCTAAACGTTCAGCCTTCAAAATAGATTTAGCTGAACCATCTACAATTGCAACCCTGGTATCTCCCTCAATCCTTACACCGTCATCAACTAGTTTCCTCATAGTAGCTCCACATCTACTAAAAACCTCTTCCGCTTCAGCTAAACCAGCTACTACGCAAGGTTCCCTAGCTACTATAAAACCTCTAGCTTCCTCATCACCAAGTAGAGCATCTGATGTTATATCACCAATATCACCTAAATCCTCTTTTAAAAAACGATCTATGTCATCCATTGCAAGATTTTTTATATCACAGCATGGTTTAAAGATTTTGGGAAAAAACCCATGAAACTAGGAATAATTGGATGCGGCGCTATAGGAAGCGATGTTGCTAGATATGCAGATAAGATGGAGGAAATAGAGAAGATATACCTATTTGATATCAACAAGGAAGCAGAGAAGAAACTAGATAGTATACTTGAGAAATCAGAGGTTATACCAGTAGATAAACTCATAGAGGAATCAGATGTTGTATTCGAAGCAGCTTCTCAAGAAGCAGTGAAAAAGTACGCTGAAAAAGTTTTAGAGAAGGGAAAAGACCTCATAATAATGAGCATAGGTAGCTTAATAGATGATGAATTCAGAAAAAAACTAGAAAACCTTGCTAGAAAGAATAAATGCAAGATCTACCTCCCATCTGGAGCAGTATGTGGAATAGACGGTGTATTATCTGCAAGTGTAGAAACACTAGATGAGGTAACCCTTGTAACAACTAAACCACCAGAAGCTTTAGGAAAAAACTATGATAAGAGAACAGTTGTGTTTAGAGGAACAGCTAGAGAAGCAGTTAAACTTTTCCCAAAGAATATCAACGTTGCTGCTAACCTCTCAATCGCCGGTATAGGTTTCGATAGAACAAAAGTTGAGATAGTAGCAGACCCAGTTGCAACTAGAAACAGTCATAAAATCCTTGCTCATGGAAAATTTGGTAGACTCAGAGCAGAAGTAGAGAACATGCCTAATCCCAATAACCCTAAATCTAGCTATATGGCTTCCTTATCAGCTATTGCAACTCTAAAAAGGATTTTGAATCCTATACAAATTGGAGCATAACCTACATTAATACTTCTTCTCTTACTCTACCCTAATGTTTAGATTTGAATTGAAGAAGAGAGATGGATTAGGGAGAATATGTCACCTATACACATCTCATGGTAAGGTAACAACCCCTGCTCTGCTACCAGTTATAAATCCTAGTAAGATGCCCGTGAAACCTAAGGAGATGAGAGAGAAATTTGGCATAGAGATAATCATAACCAATGCATATATAATAAATCGAAGGGAGGAACTTAGAAGAGAAGCACTTGATAAAGGATTACATAAACTATTAGAATTTGATGGATCAATAATGACAGATTCTGGGACATTTCAATCCTACATATATGGAGATATACAAGTTGACCCAATTGAGATAGTATCTTTTCAGAGGGAGATAGGTAGTGACATTGGAACTATATTAGATGTATTTGGAGCACCAGATCAATCTAAACTAGAAGCAAAGAGAGGAGTAGATGAAACAATAACTCGAGCTAGAGAAAGTATACCATTAAAAGGTGATATGCTACTAGCATGCCCTATACAGGGTTCAATCTATCTAGATCTCAGAAAATATTGTGCAAGAAAGATGAGTAAACTAGAAGCTGATCTATACCCCATAGGTGGAGTAGTACCATTAATGGAGAATCAAAGATACCTAGATCTCATTAGAATAATCATAGCTTCTAAGAGGGAACTACCACCAGGTAAACCTGTGCATCTATTCGGAGCAGGACACCCATTGATATTCCCATTAGCAGCAGCTCTTGGATGTGACTTATTTGACTCAGCATCCTATGTAAAATATGCTCTTGAGAATAGATACATGGTACCATGGGGTACACTCCAACTGGAGAATATAGAGGAACTTCCATGTTACTGCCCAAT
>CAZCPZ010000217.1:0-3371 GCA_964499875.1 uncultured Thermoplasmatales archaeon
CCATCAACAGCATCATCAACTGCTTCTTGTATACTACTATAGTTCCCTAGTCCAGATCCACCAACATATAGTGTTCCACCTGTTTTCTCTAAAACCCCTGGTTTATTTAACTTGAGTGTTGGGTCACCAAATAGTACTAGTTCCTCTGCAGCTTTTATGTGAAATGCCTTCTCAACTTTCTCCTTCCAGTTGAAGGATTTCAAATAAGATATTATAGCGTTTCTCCACATATCTCCTAAGTAAGCGGAGTTTCTATATTCTTGAAATAATAGATGAAGGTTTCCAAGGTAGAATTCTGTAACATTTCTTCCATGTCCTGTCCAGCAGAGACCCGTTGATCCTATCGAAGCTACTCCACCGTGTTTACCACTAAGGAACACCCAGTTGAAGCATTCTCTGCCTTCATCGAATTTCGCTAGTCTAGCTCCCGATGTTAAAATAATTGGGTACACACTATTCCTTAAAAGCTTTATATTCCAGCTATGGTAGTATATCCATTCCTCACTATCATATTCGTGTGTACCCCATAGGTGATGCCCGCCTGTCCCCTCGAATACAGCGAAGGCTACACCTTTGTTGATCTCTCTATTTATCTCCACTGCATTTCTAGGAGGATAGAGTTTTATCGCATTGAAATCTTTGAGTATATCAGCAATAGCATCTCCTAGATACTCTCCCTCTGGTATATCACCACATGGATCATTTGGATAGGAGTCACCGCATACTAGTAGTATGTTTCTTGGGGTACCTTGGGTTTCGTATCTGATTATCTTACTGATTATATTCCTAAGTTCAATGTTGTTTCTACAAGGAATTCTACCAATAGCGATTTCTGGTATGAGATCTACTTCATCAGTATACTTTTTGTTGTTTATCTCGTGATCATATCCCCCATAGAAACCATTATTGTTGGTATCCCAGGATGAGAAACTACCGTTACTATCATAGATGTCAGCATAGTAGAGATCACTTATGAATCTACGCTCATACTCCCAAGTAGAGCTTCTATCGTTTAGATAGGAGTATCTAACTGGTAGTAGTTTGTATGATCCAATTAGTAGAACATATCTTATATTCCATTCATCATAAGCGTTTTTGATGAAGTATTTAATCTGCTCTGGTTTATCTCCACCATTACAGTTGAAGTATCTACCATTCTACATCTCATCTAGTGTTACAATCTTAGTTTTTATACCATTGTTTTTCTTTGAATTCAACTAATTGTTGTAGTTCCTCAGTGAATACGGAGGGGGTAGTGATAACTAGATCATAGTTCTCGCTATAAGCTATAGATGAAGAGATATGTAGAAGTAGAAGAGAAACTATAAACATTATTTGTAAACGCAATGCACATTTATCAAAAATATTTTTTGATTAAAATAGTATAAATACCTACGTGAGAGAGAAGGAAGCCATAGTATTAGATGGTATTAGAGAGGAAGGATAATCATCATTAACTAAGTTGATTATTTATCTCCATATTGAATTAGGAGCACCTCTTTTTAAGCAGATTTTTTCAAAAATCATTAATTCAAGTTTCTCAATTAGGGTTTCTTGAGTTTGATAGTGAGGATGGTAGAATGAAGATACACTTGTTATTCTTGGTTTTCTTACTCATCGTATTTTTTATAGGTTTATCTGGGTGTGAGAAACTGGGGATAAAGAATAACATCGATGCACCTCCTATGGATGATAAGTATAATGGTTTTCATCTTCCTTATATTGACGTATCTCAGCCCGCTCCTAAGATGCCTGTTTCAGTTAATATAAGTAGAAAACATTTGGGGAACATAGAGATCACTTATAATGATATTGTTTACGCTCATCAGATTTACTCCTTAGGTGGAGACCTATTTATTCATCTTAAAAACAATGGTGATGAAGTTGAAACGGTTTATATTGATAAAGCTGAGGATATAGCTCTACAAAATAATATTCCTAGTTGGAATCGACATTTCTTCTCTTTTCAAAATACAACGATAACTCTTGAACCAGGGGAGGAGAAGATTCTTCATTATTTTGCTTCTATGGATGATGTAGGTGAGTTTGATGTGGATTTTGATTTCTGGCAGAAAGCTGATAAATCCGATAAGGTTACTACCAATGTTGTTTTTTATTCTGATAATCAACCAATTGAGTTTTCAGGTACTGCTATTATCTATGGTTCTGTTCGTGATAAACAGACTCATCAACCTCTAAGGGATGTTGAAGTAGTTTGTTGTTTCTATAATGGTAGAGAGTATGCATCTAGGGAACATACAGATGAGTTTGGTAGATATGTATTGGTTGTACCTGGTGTTGATGATGTAGAAGCATTTTTTGAGGAGCAAGAATTAAGTTATGATTCTCTAGATCATTTTATATATGTAGATCACCCTGGTTATGAATACTACTATAAAGGAGATATAAATGTTAGGAGAGGGGAGAAGCTTAGATTGGATATTGATCTTGAACCCGCAGAGGATGTATCATATACTCTAGGTTGGGAGGGTAAAGTGGAGGATTATTTTGGTTTCTTCTGGCTTAATGTTGATGATAGTTGGAGTAAGGTTTTTGCTACTCAAGCGAAGCATCCACCTGAGCTGCATCGTGCTACAAGTATCTATCTATATGATGTTGAGACTGGTGAGCAGCTATGGAGGTATCCTGTGGGTGATGAATGCTGGGGTTCAGCTATAACCAGTGATGGTGTCTACGTAGCTGCTGGTAGTCATGATGGGTATGTTTATGTTATAAACACTAGTGGTGGTACTCTAAGGTGGAGTAAAAACTGTGGTGCTGTGAATAGAGAGGTTGAGTTTTCACATGATGGAAGATTATTGTTAACTGGTCCATATAGAGGCTATGATTTTGTTTTATTTAATGTTGAAGATGGTTCTCCTGTTTTGGTTTACTCTGGTTTTAATCAATGGCTTCGTAACTCGCGTTTTACAATGGATGATTCAAGGTTTGTAGTTGGTTTATCTGGTGGGTATATAGCTATGTTTAATACTAGTGATGGTTCAATGATCTGGGAGAATTGGATTGGGGAATTCCCATTGTTTTTAGCTGTTGATCAAAAAGGTAATACTTATGCTTGTGGTAAAGGTAGAACTCTCTTCTCTTTTGATTCCACTGGTAACATTAGATGGAGTTATCGTGTCCCTGATCATACAGTGACCTCTGGTGGAATATCAGAGGATGGCTCGAAACTAGTAATTGGAACTGTGGGTGGTTGGATTTATCTTATTGATACTAGTGATGGTAATGTATTGTGGCGTACTAGACTACCAGATGCTGCTATTACCGGTGAAGAAGTTACCTCTGTTGGTCATAATGCTGTATCGATTAGTAGTGATGGTGGTTTTATTGCTGTTGGTGGTGGACCTGCG
>CAZCPZ010000218.1:0-3354 GCA_964499875.1 uncultured Thermoplasmatales archaeon
ATCTAGAAGATGAACAGTTACTATTGGAGGTACCAGATATAGAACCAGGGGAACTCATAAAGGAATACAACTTATCACTTACGCAGACGCTTCTCTTTGATGCCCTCTATATCATAATCCAGGTTTCAGATAACTATCAAGAGATATTTAGAGGTATTAAATATCTGGGTTTAATGTATGAAGTAGAAGACAATGAGATAAGAATCACTGGTCCAGCTACGGTATTTAAAAAAACTCGTAGATATGGTACTAGTTTAGCTAAACTAGTACCAGAAATATTGAATTCTAAAACATGGTTACTCAAAGCAAAGATAGAAACACTTCTCTCAGGTGAACCTAAAATATTGGATTTCCAGTTATCATCTAATAGTGATATACCACTACCTAGATACACCAATAGTATTAGGTTTGATAGTGAAGTGGAGGAGAGATTCTACAAGGATTTCATAGCAGCAAACACAGGTTGGATTATAAAGAGGGAGCCATGTATAGTTAAAACAGCTGATCATGTATTCATCCCGGATTTCGGTTTCTACAAAAACAATCTTGTACATTATCTAGAGATAGTTGGTTTTTGGACACCTGAGTACTTGAAGAAGAAGATCAATAAACTTCGAAACACCAATATCTCTCTAACCATAGCAGTGGATGAGGAATTGAATTGTAGGAAAGAAGATTTCTCTGGAGATGTGTTATTCTACCATAGGAGAATACCGGTTACACCAATTATAAAGATACTGAGAAGTTTAGAGGAGAAACAAATCGAAAGAGAACAACAAACAATAGGGGAGATAAAACTTAAAGAAAACATTATTCCCATAGGTGCATTAGCTGAGCAACTAAGAGTTAACCCTAAAACTATCTCAAAGATAGATATACCAGGTTACATAGTTATCGCTGATAAAATAGTATCAGAGGAGTATCTGAGACGAGTCGCTGAATTAATAGATACCAATTTAGACTACGAGGCAATAGAGAGTATCCTTAGAAACCATGGTTTACCAATGAGAACACTAGAATACCTGGGATATAAAATAGTTTGGGAGGGATTAAAACCAGTTGGAGTTACTAGGAAAAACTAGATTCCTTAATTTTTAATAAACTCATATAAAATAAATTTGGATGTATCTAAAACATTGGTTTCAACAATGGTACTCCCTCTTCTTACCTCCTCAGCGTTAACAGTAGAGAACAGGATAGATGAAGGTCATGCACCTATTCTAGATAAGATCCTCAAGGCAACTCATAGATGAAGAATTAATATTTGGGTTTCCTTAAACCACTCGTGGATTTAGCCCCAGGTATACGGGAAGCTATGAGTGTATAAAAGCAGCTGAACACATATTACACTCAATTCAAAGAATTTGGTCTCACCACGAGATACCATAACTGGAGTCATTTGGAGATAGATATCATATAAGACTCTGTAGAAGCCAGAATGTTGAAGCAACATTTGAGGGGGTAGAGGATGAAGTCAATAGTATTTAATGCCCACTATGAACTGTTAAGACTACCCCTGGTGCAAATGATGATGATTCTAGAACAACAGCAGTACTAGCAGCAGCTGATGTTCTCAGTAAACTCAGGTTTAATCATACAATTCGATTCATAACATTCTCAGGTGAAGAAGAAGGATTACTAGGAAGCCATGAGTATGCCAGGGATATCTATGATGGAGGAGGAGAAGACTATTGTTTGAGATGAACGCGGATAGGATTGGTCACGCAACTACAAAAGAGAGAGGAAGTGGAATACATCCATCTATATCAGAGGATGCCAAGTGGGTGGAAAAGGTTTTAGAGAGGTAAAATAGTTCACTTCACCTGGGATTTAGTTATTCTATAGATCGAGAGGGTAGAGGATGGAGTGATTATTTCTCATTTGTTGAGTATAGTTATGAATCCATGGCTTGCTGGAGTGGTGAGCATGGTCCTAATATGCATACACCAAAAGGATAATCTAGGTAATGTAAACCTTAGTTACCTAGCCAGGTATACGAAGCTGATAGTAGGGGTCCCTGGTTATACTAGCGGATACAAGTCCACCACTAGTGAGGATAGTTTCACCACAGATAGGGTACCCATATTTTGATGAAATGAAGAGGTGAAGCCTCTGAGAAACACCGTGGGAAACATTATCTGATGCTGAGGAAGTGGAGTTCTATTATGATGGGAAACTGCATGATACTCAAGCTCCTTTTAAGTGGCATTGTGATAAGCGTTCTATTGGTAGACATAGGGTTAAGATTATAGCATACGGGGAGATGGCTTCGTATCAAAAGATTATATAGATTTGAAAATAATAAATATATTCATAACGAAATAAAGGGAATTAGGAGGGGTATCCCCCTATCTTGAGACTTGGATCACCAAGTAGAGGCCATTGCTCCACTGTTTTACAATCTGCTTGATCATCCATTCCAGGGTACGTGTTTAGATAATTCCTTATAGCTCCACCCCAGACTTCACCTAGCATATCTTTTCCCTCTGCATAGGTTTTAAAGAACTGTAGGAATTGATATCCACCGAGTGCTTCTAGTGTATCTGGTAGATCCACTCCATCTCCATCGAGGTCACCGTGGTCACCAACTGCTCCATATCCAAGACCAGTGTTTCCAAGAGTAGCAATACTACCTCCATCGAGTTTCCTTGTTAGATGCCAGGAGAAGCATTCTGCAAACGCGTATCCATGAGTCCACATGAAGGGCATCTTCAGCGCAGTTGCTAGTAGCGATATGTTAAACTGACTGTTATGGCACCCCTCTACTACACACACTGGGTACATGTCCTTGTTTTCAAGATCAAAGAAGCTATAAGCACTTATTCCACCAGGTGTATCCTTCCAGTTGAATTCCCCTGGCCAATGTGTATTCCATGAACCAGGGTGTCCATGTCCATCAAATAATATGAACCCACTGCCCGCTGAGATCTCTCTGATTATATTCTCTGGACTTGGGATATGCTCTGGATCTGTGTCTCTAAATGATGCGTATAGTTTAATGGGTGTGAAATTAGACATATACGTAGAGAATATATAGTCACATGAAACCTCTCCCTCACAATAGTTTGTTCCTGGGTCATCGTGCGAGTCTCCTCCGACACCAATCATTTTATGGAACCAATCTGTTCCATAGGTTTTGGTTTCATAAGCTATAATCTTGTCAACCATTATCTTAACTTCGTAGTTATTTCTACAAGCAAGTCTACCCAGGTATACATCTGGATATAAGTCTAGGTAATCTTTTTTAACACCGAATTTCCAAGCAGCGAATACTCCATCTCTATTACCATTCCTATCGCAATCCCAGCTGCTGAAGTTACCATTTGCGTCATAGATATCAGCGTAGTAGAGGTC
>CAZCPZ010000219.1:0-3346 GCA_964499875.1 uncultured Thermoplasmatales archaeon
AACTCGAGTTACCAGCACCCCAAGCTGGAAGGATGCCAAGCTACCCCACGGGCCCACTATAGTTTTCCCTCCTCCACAATTAAAGTTTCAATACAAAAACTTAATTGAAAAAGTTTAAGAAAAAACCATAATTAGTGGATGAAGAGTAGTTTAACTAAACTGTGTGAGATGAATCCTCTTGAGATAGGTTTAAGTGAAACGATATCTTTTTTATATGAAAAATGTAATATACAGTAAATGGTAGAGGGCCAGTAGCTTAGCTTGGTTGGAGCATCCGGCTGATAACCGGAAGGTCAAGAGTTCAAATCTCTTCTGGCCCACTCCTCTGGTCCTCCTCTTTTAACTCTCCATAACAACATATGACCTCTAGGGTGGATTCTATAGTCAAAAGTTCCTTCTCTTAAAAAACCCTGTTTTTTATAAAGCATTACTTGTTTTCAGAAGTTGGATAGAGATTATGATTAAGTGGATTCGTAAAAGGAATGGCGAAATTGTTCCTTTTCAAATTGAGAGGATTATTAGGGCCATTGAGAAAGCAATGGATGCTCTAGATCTAGGTGATCGAGTTGTTGCAGAGAAACTCGCAGACGAGGTTGCTAGACTCCTTGATTCAAAAATTTCTTTTTATCCTGATGGTATACCTAGTGTTGAGGATATACAAGAAGTTGTAGAGGAGGTTCTTAATAAGTATGATGAACGTCTCTATAGGGCTTATAATCTCTATAGGCGTTCAAGAGCTGTCGCTAGAGAGGTTAAGCAGATATATAGGTTGAAAGATGAGTTGAAACTTACTGGTAACGCCCTGCGTGTTCTTGAGGAACGTTATCTTTTGAAAAATGAGCAAGGTAATATATTGGAATCTCCTTCTGGTATGTTTAGTAGGGTATCAAGGGTTGTTGCTAGTGTAGATGAGTTATATGGTGGTGATTCTAGGGAGACCGAGAAGAGGTTTTTTGAGGTTATGAGTAACTTGGAATTTCTACCTAATTCCCCTACTCTCATGAATGCAGGTACAGAGCTTGGGCAACTCTCCGCTTGTTTTGTCCTCCCCATTGAGGATAGTATTGATAGTATCTTCACTACCCTCAAATATATGGCTCAGATTCAGCAATCTGGTGGTGGAACAGGTTTCAGTTTCAGTAGACTTAGATGTAAAGGTGATATTGTTAGGAGTACTAAAGGTGTAGCCAGTGGTCCAGTGTCTTTCATGAAGATATATGATAATGCTACTGATGTTATAAAACAAGGTGGACGTAGGAGAGGAGCTAATATGGGGGTGCTTCATTGTACACACCCCGATATCGAGGAGTTTATAACATCTAAATCCGATGGTAGGCTTACGAATTTTAATATCTCTGTTGCTGCAACTGATGAGTTTATGATGCAGGTGGAGAGAGATGGAGAATTAGATTTAAGAAACCCTCGGGATGGTAGAATAACAAAGAGAGTTAAAGCTAGGTATTTATTTGATTTAATCTGTGAACAAGCTTGGAAGACTGGTGACCCCGGGTTACTATTTATAGATGAAATCAATCGTAAACACCCACTTCAATCCCTAGGTGAGATTGAGGCTACTAATCCTTGTGGTGAAGTACCTCTCCTCCCATATGAGTCATGTATACTTGGAAGCATTAATCTATCTAAGGTTGTTAAAAAGAATGGTGAGATTGATTGGGATAAACTCCGTTATCTCACTCGTTTAGGTGTACATTTCCTTGATAATGTTATTGATGCAAACAAGTATCCTCTAGTTGAGATTGAGAAAACAACTAAGGCTAATAGGAAAATCGGTTTAGGTGTAATGGGTTTCGCAGATCTACTGTTTAAACTCCATATACCATATGATAGTGAGGAAGCACTTCAAATTGGAGAGAAGATAATGTCTTTTATATCAAGAGAAGCTAGAGAGAAATCAGTGGAATTAGGAAGGGAAAGAGGGTCTTTTAAAACATTTAATCAAAGTGTTTGGAGTAAGAAATACTCTACTATGAGGAATGCTACTTGTACAACTATTGCTCCAACTGGTACAATTAGTATAATCGCTGGTTGCTCATCAGGTATAGAACCTGTCTTTGCCTTGGTTTTTCTTAGAGAAGTTTTAGAGGAGAAACATTTATTGGAGATAAATGAGGTTTTTAAGATAAGGTTGATTAAACAAGGTTTATACTCTGATGATCTTATAGAGGAGATTTCTAAAACCGGTAGCATTAGAAACCTTGATCTACCTGAGGATATAAGAAGAGTTTTTGTTACATCCCTAGATATACCACCGGAATTCCATGTTAGGATGCAATCGGTTTTCCAGAGACATGTGGATAACGCAGTTAGTAAAACGGTTAATCTCCCCTCTAATGCATCTGTTGAGGATGTCAAAAAGATATATATGCTTGCTTGGAAATTGAAATGTAAAGGTATTACAGTGTATAGATATGGAAGTAAACCTGAACAGGTTCTATATATTGGAGAAGGGAAACCTATTATTGTGCATCATACTTATTCAGGTGGATGCCCAACAGGTGTATGTCCTTTATAGTTAAAGGAGATGATGGATATCGTTTTAGATTCATCTTACTTAGTGAGGATTATTTTGTGGAAATGATTAAAGCATTAAGAGCGGTTCCATTGTAAAAGGTGAGAGGGGGATCATATTCAAGGTCCGAATGATAGTAACCTATGAATCTCCTCATAAGAACTATTTGTTTCCCAGTAAATGTGTAGTTTTCAATTGGGTTATCAATTGAATAAACCTTGGTTGATCCTTCCTTG
Source organism: uncultured Thermoplasmatales archaeon (assembly GCA_964499875.1). Classification (GTDB taxonomy): domain Archaea; phylum Thermoplasmatota; class E2; order DHVEG-1; family DHVEG-1; genus B44-G15. Next base: position 2,767 of record CAZCPZ010000219.1, read on the forward strand.
AGAGATATGATTGCTATTGAGATAAATGTTTTATTATCTATTTTCAACCCAGTTAGCCAACTACTATATCCTTGTCCATCTATTGTTATATGACATTTCCTCATATATTTTATATGTAAGTGGTTATGGAAGTAATCTTCTTTCATTACTTTACCAGAAGGATAGCAAATGGTTTCTCCATAGAGAGCTATGGAACCTTGAGCAAGAAGAAACATAGTCACTGTTAGAGTGGCCATCTTTAACATTCAGAATACCCCCTTATTCTATGTATTTCCAATACAAATCTCATAGAGAAGCTAATATAAACATTTTCCTTTAGGGTATGATTAAAAATTAGGAGGTTACAGGGTATACTCCTCATGAAAACATTTCTTCTTCAGTTTACTAACGATTTTAAAAACAAAATTGTCTTTCCATTAAGAGGTTTTTTAAGATATCCTCGATTGCTTTTTATGAAGCAAGAATAATATCCTTGTGTGGTTTCTTCCTATCAAGAATCATCCAAGTTCGAAATACATATATAGGGGTTAGATATTGGCTTGCAGGTGCCATATGAATCTGAGGACACCATTGATAGTAG
>CAZCPZ010000220.1:0-3328 GCA_964499875.1 uncultured Thermoplasmatales archaeon
AAATTTGGGGAGACCAAAACCTTATAAAAATACTTCTCCTAGAATAAAAATTAATATATATCCTTCTGATTATAGGTTTCCAGTCTACGGGTTTAGAGCTATGGAGGGTCTCTGTGATGCAGAGGTTTTTTGTGTTGAGAAAAAGCATCTACCACCAATATTTCTTTAAATGGTTTCCAGCCTAGAGGGTTTAGAAGCTATAGAGGAATTGTATTTTGATGCGGAGATAGATTTTTGAGTGTTGAAATATGTGATGGGTTTGAGAGGATTAGATTTTCGGTGGTAAAAGTTAATGAATTTGTTCCTGAGGCTAAGTGAACTAATTTAACATTAATAGAGAGGACATTGTAAACTTTTTGATTTTATATGACACTAATTAATTTAATGAAGGAGGTGAATCAGGATAGTCTAAAGATACGTGTTTTTATTCCTCTAATTCACCTGTTGACCACTGGTTTACTAGGAGAAATTATTTAAAGTGGTTTAATTTCTCCTAGAACCTGGGGATTCATGAGAAAGGAAACCATGGAAAAAATTATCCAGATTTCTTGGGATTATGCTAAACAGCTTAATGATATCCACTGTAGATTGTATCTCCAATTTTTTATTGTGTTTTTGACTCTTGGTATTACAACATCCATAGCTGTATTCTCTGTCAGCATATGGTTTATTGTAGTTTCACTCCTATTTTTATTTTTTGCTTTCTATTATATTGTTAGAATTCGTTCTTTACCAGATGATCTGAATGATGATTTTAGAAATATTATAGGAATGATAAAGGAGTTGGAAAAACTATAATAGTATGAATAACTATAGAAGTATGGAGATATGATTGTATATGGCTGCTAAGAGAGGTCAGCTTGAAAAGAATTTAGAGAGGATGTTTAAAGATATTGAGAAATGGGCGGAGGAACTAGCTAAAAAAGCCAAGAGATGGTATTGAGGACCCCCTATATTATTCTCTTGAAATTGAGGCTTTTTAAAGTCAATTGATTCCTAGAAATACATTTGATTTAGTCTTGAAGTTTTATCATGATGGTTTCCAAAGTTGAACTATCTCTCTATGTTTCAAAAACTGGGAGACTAAAGTCCTATAAAAAATCCATTATCTACAAAATAAAAAATTAGTATGTATTCTACTAGTTATAGTTTCTCCAATCTAGGGTTTTTTAAGTTATGGAGGAATTATATTTGATGTAGAGATAGGTTTCTTGTAGTTAGAAAAGCGTATGATTATTCTTAATACTATAAAAACAAATTTACTTTGCATCTAATAGTTGTAAATCCCTTTGTCTCTCATTAATAATCAAGGAAATGGCGAGTTAGATTCTATGATTACTACCGTAACATAAAGTATATATTATCTGAATGATATATTCATACTTGGTGGTATGATTTGATTGAGTTGAGGTCTAAAGTTGGTTCAAGGGGTCAGGTTGTTATTCCTAAGCCTATTCGAGAGATGTTTCATATAACTGCTGGGAGAGATGTGTTTTTCAGAGTTGATAAGAATGGTATATATATTCATAGTGAGGGAGGAAGAAGTATACTTGAAAACATGTTGAATAGAGTGAAGGATAAGAAAGTTGAGCCAGAGAAGATAAACTGGAAGAAGATGTATTACTCTCAATTCGAGTAAGGAGATTTATGTTATGAGGTATATAGATAGTAATGTTTTCATCTATCCCATTCTCTACAAGGGGAGGAAGGCGGAGAGAGCTAAGAAGATACTGGTTGATATGGTTGAGGGTGTATCACCGTGTATTACCTCTACTCTAACCCTGGATGAGGTTATGTGGGTTGTTATGAGAGAGGTTGGTCGAGAAGAAGCAATTCAGATTGGTAGAGATATATTATCACTACCTAATCTTAGGATACTTGATGTTACAAGTGAACACATCATGTATTCGATTAAACTGATGGAGAAGTATCCTAGATTGAAACCTAGAGATGCTATACATATCGCTGTATCTATTAATGCTGGTGTTTTTACGATTATAAGTGATGACGATGATTTTGAAGTTGTATCTGAGATAAACAGGGTTCCTCTAGCATGAATAATTTTTTAGAGTTAACTCTAGTTTTAAGAGAATTTAAATGAGGAAGACCTCGTGTTTTTGATTCTCTAGGTTATTTCCATTTTTAGTAGATTATTTTTAAATTCCTCTGGTGTTATGACAACTACATCTTCATATTCTATCTTGTTTTTTGCAACTACGATTCTTCTCCCTCTGATATCCTCTGTCTTATCAACGAATTTAGATAACTCACTCTTGTTTATGTTTCCATGTTTTACCTCCACCATTGCTATTGGTCGTTCTCTCCTATCAACTATTATTCCATCGATTTCAGGTTCCTGGGAGTATCTAATAGAGCCACCTAGTATATCAGCAGTTGTTTCTATGATGAAATCCTCATAGCATCGACCATGTATTTTCATTATATCATCTTTTATATCGTTGAATGATGGTATGTTGTTTTCCATCTCATATTTATCTGATAAATAGTAGAATACGGAGAATATCGGTGACACCATACGGTAGATCACTCCTCTTTTTCCATGTAGTTTTATTTCTTTTAGAATACCCATTTTAACAAGGTTTTTTATATATGGAACAACTGCAGAGGGTGAATCCTTTGGTATTAGTCCTCTAGAGTAAAGGATTGATGAGATCTCTGATGGTTTACCGTATCCAGCACCTATATTTTCTATTAACCCCTCATAGGTGGATGTAAGCATTCTCTCCTCTTCTCTGAATATCTCACCTATAAGTGATGGTATAGTTGATTGTGTATACGCTATAACCCTGTATAGATCCTTGTATATGTTTTTTCCTTCCATCAATGGTATTAGCCATGGGTCCCTGATATATACAGTGTAGTCAAGAGGTTCCTTTATCTTATCAAGGGTTTTTAGTACATCCTGAGGATTCATGAGTCCAATGGGGTGTTCTTCAACTAAACCTAGGAGAGGGGATTTCTCTCCTAGGATTTCTTTAACAACTCTCATACTGGAACCTGAGAGTATTAGAGTTCCAGAGGGGTGAATAGTTGCAATTTTTTCGAGGATATAACTTGGTAGTCTCTGAAATTCATCTATGATAATCTTCTTTCTTGCTTGAAGATTTTTTAATATAAACCTTAGGAAGTCATCTATGTTTGTGAATCGTTCTATGTCGGCGCCGTCTATCCAAATATTTCCATTTCTACTTACTAATATGAAGTAGTCCCACGATTGGAATCTCCTGAGCATAAATGTTTTACCGACTTTTCTTCTACCGTATACTAGAGACCATTTATCCTTTAGTTGTTCTGCTTCTCTCCTTCT
>CAZCPZ010000221.1:0-878 GCA_964499875.1 uncultured Thermoplasmatales archaeon
ATTTCTCCAATGGTATCAACTCCAGCTTTTACTCTCATACCAACACTGGTTTTAACCTCAACCTTTGATGGTAGATAAACATCTACTCTTGAACCAAAACGTATAATACCAATCCTCTCACCTCTCTCAACCAAGTCCCCAACCCTTATATAAGGTTGAATCCTCCTAGCGAGGAAACCAGCTATCTGAATAATTTTAACTAAACCTATACTAGTCTCCAATATAATAACTACTCTCTCATTCAAATCTGAGTCCTTATTAAAAGCAGGTTTATGAGAACCAAGACGGTGAGACAAGGAGATAACCCTACCATCTATAGGTGATCTATTCACATGTACATCATAGAGATTCATGAATATGGAGATCCTATGACTTCTACCAATATCCTTGTCCTCCAACTCCTCTATAGATAGAATTCTTCCATCAGCTGGAGAAACAATACCCCTACCAATTACTCTACTTGGATCCCGGAAGAACCATACTAAACATAACGCTACTATAAAGAATATTATAGATACCACTAGGAGAATACTAGATAGAATAGATAATACTAGGCATAGTATCCCTATTATTAATGGTGGTAGAATCCAGCTTAGGGAGTTTCTCGCTAACATAGTTTCCTCTTAATAGACCCTACTAACTCTTCTAATGGTCCATGATTATTTTTTGGTAGATCCATCAAACTAGTTATCTCATCAAAAACCTCTGGTATAAACCTACCGATGATCAATAATAGTACCACCAATGCTACTAGGCTACCACCCTTACCAATGATATTATGAGCTACACCAAAGAAATCCTCGCCATAGACTCCTACTAGATAAGTTATCAAAGCATTCCTAAACAAGTTTAGTATATAGATTGTTGGTATAGTTACT
>CAZCPZ010000221.1:888-3316 GCA_964499875.1 uncultured Thermoplasmatales archaeon
GGTAGTATTATACCTATGAATAAAACCATTGATTGAATAGCAGTACAAGCAAATATTATATGGATATGAATAGAGTTATAGGAGATGATTTGTTTATCAACAACTACGTTACCAGTAAACAAGTTTAGTAGCCAACCGCTCTCAAAAGCAACAGCTTCGATTAATAAATCTGCTAGTGGAGTTAAATCTATTATAAAATATATAAAACCTGATATCGCTGCTACACCAGCAGCCCACCTAAGACTACTTATCTTTCTATTCTCTTTAATAGAATACCATTCATGGTAGGCAAAGTAAAACAAACTATATACTCCTACTATACAAATTATAGCGTTAACAATATCTCCATCCTCCCCTACATATAGTATCATAGGTTGAGTTGACCAATAACATGCAAATAGTATCCAACCAATCATCAACCATCTATGATTCCATCTGAGGAAACCTATTAATAAAAAAGTTAATCCTAGGAAGAGTGGTATAGCTAATAATAGGTGAGTATTATATGATACAGGTTCTGGGAACAACAAATAACCTATTACCAATAGGATAGTAGGAGATATGAGGAATAACAGGGATTTCTTCTCCTCTTGTTTCATGTTAAACCTAGTAGTTCAACTATTCTAGGTATATGAAACTGTGTCATAAGTGTTTGATCCCACATTATACAGATTAAACCCACTAACCCTAGGAGTGTAAGTGGCACCCAATAGGTATACACTATTTGATCAATCTTAAGTCTAGCTACTCCTACTCTAACAAGTGTAACCGCGAATAATACTACTAAGAATAATTTGAGTAGATAGAAGAGGAAATCAATGATATAAGCAGGGATACCACCTATTGATAGGAAGGGTGATAGGTTATATGGGAAGAATAAAGCTATGATTATACTACCCATAACCACTGTTTTCACAGCATCAGCTAAGTAGAACATCGCTAGGTTTCTACCAGAGTACTCCACTAGTAAACCACCTGCTATCTCAGTTTCAGCTTCTGGTGCATCAAAAGGTATCTTAGAGAGCTCAGCTGGTGTTACAACCACTAGTGTTAACAGTAGTAGTATCATACCTATAAAACCTAGTGGGCCTATCATACTCCAGAGTGGATTAGATGTAATAGTTGCTAAGGAGAAAGTATTAGTTATACCCTGATTTAAACTTAGACGCCAAGCAAGAGTAATAATTATTATAGCTAGTGGGAACTCATAGGCTATCATAGTAGCCATCTCTCTCTGTGCACCAACACTTGCATAAGGTGAACCAGAAGCGAAACCACCTATAACGAGTGCTAGAGAAGGAATCATCAACAAGTATAATATCAAGATTAGATCTCCTTTACCAGTAGTAAACCCATCTAAGATAGCTGGGAAACCACCTATTGGTAGATAGAGTAATATGGTTATTGTTGCAACAAGACCTATAACTGGTATGAGATTAAAGATCCATGGTACAGCATTATCTGGTACAATGTTTTCCTTGACAAATAGTTTGATTACATCTAGGAATGGTTGTTTTATAGGTGGACCAACTCTACCCTGCATATGAGCAGCGATTTTACGGTCAATACCCTTATAGAGTAAACCAAAGATTATACCGAAAACCGTTACACCAATAGCTCCTAGGAGTACTGTGAGCATTGTTATAGATATACTCCATAGACTCATACCCTTATATCACCCCTATGAGTATGAAGAGTATAGCCATCATAAAAGTAAACCATAAGATATAGTCATTAGCTCTACCAGTATGCATCCTTTTAACTAGGTTCACACCCCATCTCGCTGCCTCCACCCAACCCCAGTATAGGTTACTAGCTTTAACATGCATATCACTCTTCTCATACTCTGGGTTACCAGAGAGGAAAACCTGTGTTTGAAGAGAACCCTTCTTATAAGATGGGTTACCTCTACCCCTCAGTATATAGATGATTAGGAATACTATGATGAATGCTACGATCCATACAACTGGGTTCCAGTAACCTGAACCTGTTTTAAATGTTCCAAAGAACCTTAATAATGTCTCCTCAAACAAAACCTATACACCTCCCGTTAACCATAAGAGATAATCCTTGTTGTTAACGAGTGCATCCACTGCTGGTTCAACAAGGTTTTTAACAACCAAATCTGGGAATAAACCAAAGAATACTATAAGGGCTGCTAGTATACCCATTGCAACCAGCATACTCCTAGGAACCTCTCTAGCATCAGCTAAGTGTGGTTGCTCTGGTCCAAGGAAAGCAGAGTGGAAAACCTTTATCATAATCGCTAAAAGCATGATACTAGATAGGATAGCTAGTATAGCTAGTATAGGGTTGAGTTGATACACGGATTCATAGATTAACAGTTTAGAAGCGAAACCATTCATCGGTGGGAGACCAGAAACCGCTAATAAGCCTATTAGGAAGAAGATTGTGGTATACTTCATAT
>CAZCPZ010000222.1:0-3261 GCA_964499875.1 uncultured Thermoplasmatales archaeon
ATACCGGTGGACAGGTTTTCCATTATAAAACGTGGATGAGGATCACCATTAGCGGTTTCAAAGACAAACTCACTTTTAGTATTAGGCTCAAGTTTTAAACAACTTAAACATAAAACCTCTACAATCCCATTTTTTATCTCCTCATATATATCTGTACCAAAAAGCATACCAAATAATGAAGAAGCTACAATCGCTATAGAGATTATATGAAATATAGTTCTCATATACTTCATCATCCCCTCTCAAAGGATAATAGATGTTTCGGACAAACCTCAATGCATTTCCCACATAATATACACTCTGGGCTACGATTCATTGTTGGAACATCAATTCCCATAGGGCATATATTGGAACAGGCATTACAATGTAGACATTCCTTATCAAATATGTGAGGAGGAGCTCTTGCAACGCGAAGGTAGCTAATCTTATTAAACGGAGCAAGTATAGCTCCTATTGGACAGAAATATCTGCACCACCCTCGTTCCACTGTAAGTATAAGTATGAAGAATAAAACGAATATAATTAAAGCTACTCCAAAAAAGGGGTTTGGTATAAATCTACCAGGGTAAAGAATAAGGGTAGGTATGGTTCCCGTTAAGAAACCAACAGGGCATACATCCGTAAACAAGAAACCTATCAGGAAGGGGGTTAACATCACTAGGATAAGTAGATTGAAATATTTTATATATCTAAGATAAGGCTCTATAGGATGCTGAGATAGTTTCTTGAAGACTCTGAATCTTCTATGTAAACGTCTAGCTACTCTACCAGTTACTCGCTGTAGTAAACCTATTGGACAAGCCCATCCACATACTGCTCTACCAGATGTTGCTCCGAAGAAGCCAAGTATAAGTATAGGGTATAGAAATAACCTCCATTTGAGGCTGTTATGATATAAACTCTGCTCAATAACCCTAAGTGGACATGCAGAGGTTGCAGCAGGACAAGAATTACAGTAGAAGAAAGGGTAACAGAAACCTGTTTTTACACCTAGGGGTCTAAGATTAGCCGAGAGAAAAATAAGTAGTTGAAAGAGTAACCGTTTAACCTGTAATCTCATAGGCGTCGCCGATAAAACAATACTAGAAGAGCTGTTATTACTAATAAGAATTCAAAACCAGGTGAATCTTTTCCTGTAGAACCATCATTTGATACTCCACCTGTTGATAGAGTTACTTTAGCTTCCTTAAAATATTCACTCCATCCAACTGTTGTTTTTATCTTCAATGTATACTGTATATAGGTTGCATCATTATGTTGCAGAGAAACAGTCCCCTTGTATACCCCAGAGGAGGTTTCCTCCATTGATAAATTTTGTTTAGGGTAACAAATGCCTTTGTCTCCATTACATTCCTGGATTTCAATCCATACCTCACTAATGTTTTCATCTTCTATTTCAACTGTGAATGCAACCGTTGATCCTGGAGAAGGATGCTCTGGGGTTATAGTTATATTAGGTTGAGCTTGCCCATAGATTATTTCTGTGATGTTTAACATTAGTATGATAATAGCTCCAATCAGTATATACTTCCTATCCATATATTATCCTCCTTTTTCAATGGGTTTAGGTTATTAGTTCATCGATTTTTTGTTTTAAAGTGATTTTATCTCCACTCCAATTCTCGGGTATATCTGAAAAGAAGATTAAACCGGTATGTGCGAAATATAGGTTTCCATGTTGATCAAATATACATAGTGTTGGTATTGCTCCAGTTGTCATGTATTTATCTAGACTATCCTTCTCGTTCCCAAATACCCAATCTAGTGTGTATCCATATTGAGCATATTGATTAATGAAATTTTGTATGGTCTGAAGATCCTCTCTTGGATCTATGTTGATTGAGAGTATCTCAAGCTTATCTCTACTATAATTCTGGTAAGCCTTACGTAATTCAAGCATTTGATACCTACAAGGGTTACACCATGTAGCCCATAGATCCAATATAACCACTTTTCCTCTGTAGTCCTTCAAATGTTTTATCGTTCCATCCATACTGTAAAATGCAAAGTCTTCACCAGAATCATCTGTTGTAGTACATCCCATCAAGAGTAAGGGTAAAATAACTGGGACACCGAATATGAAGGGAGTAGCTAACTGTTTATTCATTATAAACAACTCCTAGATATGCTACTATAGATATGTAGATAGCTTCGCTTTTAACATCGGTTTTGGCATCGCTCCGATTATTCTATCTATTAGCTTTCCATTCTTAAATACTAGTAGAGTTGGTATACTCATGATTCTATATTGGGCAGCGGTTAACTGGTTTTCATCAACATTTAATTTACCAAAAACTATTTTCCCTTGGAATTCCTTTGCTAATTCCTCGATTACTGGTGCAATCATCTGACAGGGCCCACACCATGGTGCCCAGCAGTCAACAACAACAAGGTTGTACTTATTAATATACTTCTCCATATCTGAATCCGTCATATGGATAGGTGTGTCAGGATAACTGGTTTCCTCTTTCTGTAAGAACCTTTCTTTCAGCTCCTCCATTTTCTTTCTCCTCAGGAACTCAAGTTCGTCATCCATTAAGAATCGGTATTGTTAAACACATATATAACGTTTGTGCAAAAAAATTGCACAACCATTATAAGAGCGGAAGACATTTACATTTATCGTAGATGAGGAAGAATAGATTCAACTCTCAACTCCGTTCCACCATTCAATGTGAAGAGTTAATAAAGAGGATCTTCAATCTTACAGAGAGAGAAATCGAGGTTTACAGGATACTCAGAGAACTAGGTGCAACTAGAGTAGATGAACTAGCTAGATGTCTTAACAAAGAGAGGAGCACGATATATAGGTCTCTACAAAAACTTACGGAGTATGGATTATGTGAGAAATTAACGAAAACCTTGGAAAAAGGAGGATACTATCATCTCTATGAATGCAAAGATCTACATGAGATTAAAAAGTTAGCAGAGGAATGCATAGAGAGATGGTATAGATCTATGAAAGAAACACTAAAGTTATTCGAACAAAGCCTCTCTGAGAATTAGGTATCAAAATCGGACAAAACTGTAAAAAGAGAAGGGTTTCGTATAACAATTTGATATAAATAAGAACTTAACAGCATCTAATTTAATAAATAGAATGATTTAAATATGAGTTAAAGTATCTACCCAGGTAATTACTAGGAGAGATGGAGCATGAAAATAACAAACCCACATGATTTAGTTGGAAAAGAAGTTTATGATGCCAATGGAAACGCCATTGGAAAGATAGATAAATGTTGGAGAAGCTGGAATGATGAG
>CAZCPZ010000223.1:0-3261 GCA_964499875.1 uncultured Thermoplasmatales archaeon
TCTTGATTAAATCTACTGCTTGTTCTTCTTCTGTTTGAATGATATCGTTGAGTCTACCTGAGAAGGTACAGGTTTCTGTAACCCATATAGGTTTATCACCGTAACCATATTCTTCTAGTATACTCTTCATTGTGTTATAGATATTTATACCTGAACGATAATATTCTCCTACACCAACTGGTTTAGCTGTTCCATAGTAGTGGAAGTTATATATATCTATGTATTCTCCTCCCCCTACTTCTAGGAATCTCTCCAGATATGGTTCAAGGTCTCTATCACCTGGTAGACTATCTAATAAACCAGCCATAATGGTTTTACATTTTGGACATGCTTCTTTTATTGCTGATGCATAGATTTTAACTCTATTATAGTATTCATCTGCATCGCAACTAGTACCCCAGTTACCGTTGATCTCATTACCAATCTCCCAGTAGATTATTGGTACACCTATCTTCTCTGCTCCCTCTCCTGTTGTGTAGTATTCAACTATCTTCTTCAATGTTTCCTTTGTCCAACTCTCATTATTTATTCTCCCTGCTAGTAGGGTTATCATGGGCATAGTACCATTTTCAACGCTTGCCCTCAGGTTTCTATCTATAATTTTCTTCCCGTGTTTAGCTATATCCTCTGAGACTCCTAGGGAGAAACCGCATCTAAAAATCTCTACTCCTAGGTCTTTTAGATAAGTTTTGTTTGATACAATCCCTGAAACACCGAAGAAACCATCTCTAATAGTAGTGTATTCTATATTAGAGGATTCTTGTGGAATCAAGAGGTATATAGCAGTAACTAGTATTAATAGCACTGGTATGGATGATAGTTTCTTCAATTCTTTTGTTTCCATAAACAATTTTTGTATGAATTCAATGGTTGATTAATCTAACCACTGCCTATGTATACTACTAGATCATGAGGTTTTGTTGAAGGTATTTTTAAGAAACTTTTTATTGTTTTGAAGGTGTTTAATATCTCTAACACTAAGTTCTCTTTAACTTCAACTACTAGTATATCTGTATCCTCTGCTCCATCATTATCTGCAACAGTTAGTTTCACTTTATATACCCCTGGGAACCAGAAAGTATGTGCCGCGTTTTTACCATTAACTACTTTATTAGATAACATTGCTCTCTCAATCTCCCAGGTGCAAGTGGTTATGGTTCCATCTAGATCTCTACTCTCGTCACTGGAGAAATGTATAGTTAGAGGAGCTCTCCCACTGAGTTTATCTGCAGAAGCACGTGCTATGGGAGGTATATTTTCATTTACTTTTATCTCCAATGTATATGTATCTTTTAATCCATCAGAATCTATAACGATGAGTACTGGATGGTAAAGCCCTTCTTCTTTATACTCATGAATAGGGTTTCTCTCATTAGAGGTTTCTCCATCTCCAAATATCCATTGGTAAGAGACTATTTTCCCATCTGGATCAAAACCGGTTGCATTGAATCTAACTTTAAGAGGTGCTTTACCATATGTAGGTGTTGCTGATGCAATAGCTATTGGAGTAGAACGATTAAAAACAATGATTTTAATAGATGCAGAAGTGGTCTCATTACTATTATCCCTAGCGGTTAGCATTACACGGAATACTCCCGGTTGGTAGAAGATGTGAGTAACATTCTTATCATTGGAGTATGTTCCATCATCGAAATCCCATGTACAACCTATTATTTTTCCATCCGGATCCTCAACTTGAGAAGTAAAATGTACTTCTAGGGGAGCTTCTCCATAGGTAGTAGATGCTTGTACCTCTACAACCGGGGGGAGATTCTCTGGAGAGGAGGATAGAAGGAAACCAATGGGTAAACCTATTAGTATACCTACTAATAGCAGGAGAAAATATTCTTTAAACCGCATATTCTTTCCTCCCAAAATTTTTGTATTAAAAATATTATTTTTAAATATTTTGAGGTTAACTGGAGGATAGATTTCTATATGGAGAATACCCCTCTATTACTAGGCTGTATTACCTTCATGATATACTAGAAGAAGCGTTTTTATTAGAATAATCTAAAAGAATTACCTGTAACCTATGGGAGAACTACTACTGGAGGAAAGCATGGTTTTAAATCTTATACTCTTAATGGGGAAACAATTTGATGAGGAGATTTTGGATAAGTTGGGGTATCCTAAAGTTTTCATTGTTGATCCTTCAAACCATTTATTATCTCCTCTAGATTATAGAACTGTATCTCATTGTTTTCATTCAAAAAACCTTCTTTTATTAGAGACCAAGTAGCATATGTTGGTTCTATTTTGGGTTTAGCATATACGCGGATATTCGGAGTTGTTTTGTTAGTAGATAGGTTTTTGTTCACGTAAACCCTTATCTCTACACCCGTATTCTTAACATAACAGTATCCTTGTAGTTCTGTTTTATATTTCTCTGTTAAACTCGCATTATACTCCCAGTTTTCATCTGGTGGATTAACCGTTTCATTAATGACTCTATCCTTACCTGGTCCCTCCATTAGTATATCCTCCATAACATTCGCTTCTATCTCAAAGGTTGGTAAATAGAGGTGCTCCCAATCATTCTGATCATATGGTGGACCATTACTACCATCTGAGTAATCAACTAGTTTCTTATCCCATATATAGTAATAGTTCATAACACTCCTATAGTTACCCCATGTTTCTTGGTATACTCTTCTAGCTTCTCTACCTTGAGCATAGGTGAAGTTATCACATCCCTCTATAGTCCAAGGTGCTATACCTAGTGAATGCCCCAATTCGTGCATAGCAGCTGCTGCAGTAACTATTCTTTTTAATCTAGGTGTGAATGCTCCACGTTTGAGATACATTTTGTAGGGGCTACTATCAATAACTAGTGTATCATATTTGTTGAAGGTTGATGGTATACAGAATCCTGCATTGTGCGCTACAATTAGGTATCTAAATATTCCTTTTCTATCATCTGCGAAGTGATGTTTATAGAATTGCAACATTATACCGGAGTCTTGAGAAATAGTATCTATATGCGGCAATAGCTCTCCTCCACCTATGGTCGAACCAGGCCAACCTGAGTCGATATACAAGTTTATTCCATGCTGACAGAATCTCTCGATTAATATTTGCTGTGATTCCTCATAGAATATGTGATCCCAGTCTAGTAACCCTCCTCTCTCCATTCCATCTACTTCTATGTATATATCTGGTTGATACGGGTTAGCGAACCATTTCTTCATCTTGTATTCTTCAATGTTTTCGATACCATCTATATCTGGATCTAGATGCTCATGGTCATCCCATGTGAAT
>CAZCPZ010000224.1:0-3247 GCA_964499875.1 uncultured Thermoplasmatales archaeon
TACCAATGATAGCAGCTATGCTAGCACAGAGAACACATGCACCAAACCTACTATTATTCTTTGAAGCAGGGGGGATAGGACCACAGATACCAGTATTACCCATATCCGTTGGAGACTCTAGAACCTTCTATCAAGCAGTTGCTGCTTCTAGTATGCATGATATAATGTCTATAGCACAAAACGGGTTTATACACTATGGTTTCCTAGGTGCAGCTCAGATAGACATGTATGGTAACCTAAATACAACAGTTATAGGTTTATATGAGCAACCAAAGGTTAGATTACCGGGGAGTGGTGGAGCAAATGATGTGGGGTCGCTGTGTCACAAAACCATAATTATTATGCGGCAAGATAAACATAGGTTTGTTGAAACCTTGGATTTCCTAACAACACCAGGGTACCTAACAGGTTATGATACTAGAGAAAAAATGGGTTTACCAAGAAACAGTGGGCCATATAGGGTTATAACACAACTAGGAGTATATGGTTTTGAAGAAGAAACCAAACGGATGAAATTAATCTCCATTCACCCAGGAGTAACTATAGATGAGATAAAGAAGAATAGTAGCTTTGATATAATAATACCGGAGGAGATAGAACAAACAAGCCCTCCGTCAAAAAAAGAACTTAGAATACTTAAAGAGATAGATCCAACGGGAATAGTTATAGGGAAGTAAGAATAACGTAAAAACTTTCTGTCAACGTCGATAAACGAAACATTTTTAGGTGTAGTCTAGATAACTCTTGTTTTGAGGTGAGATTAGGGGAGAGGAAACCCTAAATGGTTTTTACCATGCCTCCTCTCCCTGGAGGTTGAAAAAGAAATGTCTAGGAAAGTATGTATAGTAGGAGGAGCAACGACGCCTTTTGATTATGGACCAACAGGTTTCGAAACCATAGAAGGAGGAGCAGCGGAGTGCGTAAGAGAAACAATGCAGGATATACCAGAGTTTACTCTTAGAGATATTGATCTAATGATATACTCTCATTTCTCTGTACACTTCGGGCATCAACTAGCTCCAGAATGGATTATACATGACCACCTAGGATTAGTAGGGATTCCACATTATAGAGTAGAGAATGGTGGAAACACAGGTGGATCAGCTCTCTATGCTGCAGCACTTGCAGTGAAATCAGGTCAACATGATGTGGTAGGAGTAATAGGTTGGGAAACAATGGATTCAGTATCACAGTCACAGGGAAGCGAGTTTATAGCAATGGCCTCAGATACAAGATACGAGTTACTCGTTGGAGGGATATATCCAATATATTATGCTGCTATGGCAAATAAATGGATGAAGGATAACAAGGTTACAGAGGAAGATGTAGCGACAATTGCAGTAAAAAACAGGAATAATGCCATGGATAACCCCAAAGCACAGTGGTATAGAACAGAGCATCGATACATAACAGTTGATGATGTAATGAACTCTAGGCTCATATCCTATCCAATTAAGAAATATGATTGCTGCCTGATGACAAGAGGAGTAGCATTCATACTCATCTGCTGTGAGGAATACGCAAAGAAAGTAAACCCTGATGGATACGTAACCATAGATGGAATGGGTTTATCAAGCTGTACTATTAGAGCAGGAGATAGATTAAACTTCCCAGGTTGGATAGAACGATACGGTCTAGGGTACCCTGAGATGACAGAGTTTGCAGCCTGTAGAAACTCAGCTGAGCAAGCATATAAGATGGCGGGGATAGAGGATCCACTAAAGGAGATAGATGTAGCTGAGATACACGATGCATTCTCTACATCAGAAGCACAAATCTATAAAGCACTAGGTTTCGCTGATACAGATAACATCGCTCAGTTCATAAGAGAAGAGAGAACAAGTCTACATGGAGATCTACCAGTGAACCCTGGAGGAGGCTTAATGGGTTATGGGCACCCAGTGGGTGCAACAGGTATAATGAGTGCAGTAGAATGCTTCTATCAACTCTCAGGGCTTATACCAAAGAAACATCTTAGCAGACGAACAGAGGTACCAGATGCAGAATGTGGTCTAGTTAATAGCCACGCGGGAACAGGAACCAGTATATCAAACTTTATACTAAGGAGGGGGAGATAAAAAATGAAGCAGCAAATAGTAGTTAATAAAACAAGTTTTACTCCTAGACCAAAGTTTACAGAGAGAAAAGAATATCGACCAGAGAATGTAAAAGAGGTGGGTCTCGTATTCGTAGGACATGAGATCTCGGAGGATAGAAAAGTTATGAATCAATTCCTACACTACGATCAACTATACACTATCAGACATGGTTGGAACTCACCATTCTTCATAGGACTCCTAGAGGGAAAAATAATGGGTACAAGATGCCCTAAGTGTGGAGACACTTGGGTGCCACCGAGGACTCATTG
This sequence comes from uncultured Thermoplasmatales archaeon, assembly GCA_964499875.1. GTDB lineage: Archaea > Thermoplasmatota > E2 > DHVEG-1 > DHVEG-1 > B44-G15. The sequence continues at coordinate 2,369 of CAZCPZ010000224.1, forward strand.
CTGGAACTTGGATTGTAAACTAGAACGAACAGAATGGGTGGAGATGCCACTCACAGCTAAGGTACATACTTGGACAGTAGCAGGGTGGAGCGGTAGATCCTCTCTAAAAAGATTACCAATAGTACTAGTATACGCAGTTATCGGTGATAGTAAAGTAGCCATAGCAAATGAACTAAAAGGAATCAAACCATGGGATGTAGAATTCGATATGCCGCTCAAGATAGTGTTTAAACCAGAGGAAGAGAGGATAGGAGCAATAACAGACTGGCATTTTGAACCAGCAGATAACTGGGAACCATCACCCATGAATCCAGAGAAAGAGAGGATAAAGAAACTAGTGGAACCAGTATATAAATGGGTGGAGACACTAAAGGGAAATAGAAATGAAAAATAAACATTTAAAACCCTTTCTCTTTCTTTTTTAATTTTCCAATAATAGGGAGATGAATAGATATATAGAAGGGGAGATACTAACACCTAGTGGATTCAAAAAAGGATACATAGAAATAGGAGACACTGGGATAACAAAGATAGAATTTGATTCCTCAGCAGAGAAACCCTTGGTTGAGAATAGGGTAATTATACCTACGCTTATAAACATGCATACACACATAGGTGATACATTCATAAGGCTAAGAAAACTTAGATTACCGAGGAGTCTAGAGGAACTAGTTGCTCCACCAGATAGTTTAAAACATCGTTTACTAAGAGAAACCCCTAGGGAGGAGATACAAAAGGGAATCAAACAAGGGATCAGAGAGATGCAAGAAACGGGGACACAATACTTCTGTGATTTCAGAGAAAACAGCGTAGAGGGTATAAAGCTACTTAGAGAAACCTTAGAACCAATAGGGAGTATAAAAGCTGTTATACTAGGGA
>CAZCPZ010000225.1:0-3240 GCA_964499875.1 uncultured Thermoplasmatales archaeon
TTCTGCTCTTCAGATACCTCATCTAACTAGGGAAACTGAGGGTGTTAAAGAAGAAGAACTAGAGGATCTTAAGAAACTTTTAGAGGATTTAGAGATTGATGGAGTGATTAGTGGAGCTATATCATCTGAGTATCAGAGAACAAGGATTGAAAAGATCTGTGATGAACTAGGTTTGAAGTCTTTTACTCCGCTATGGCATAAGAATCAAACTCAGCTATTAGTAGAGCAGGTGGAAGCAGGTTTCAATATTATAATCGTAGGGGTATACGCAGAGGGTTTTAGTGAAGATTGGTTAGGTAGAAGGATAAATAGAGAGGTTATTAGAGAGCTGGTTGCTCTACAGGAGAAGTATCATATCAATGCTGCTGGAGAAGGAGGGGAATATGAGACTTTAACAGTTGATGCACCTATCTTTAAAAAGAAGATAATCCTAGATGAGATAAAACAGAGGTGGTGGAGAGATAGAGGTTTCCTCGAAGTAAGAAAAGCTCATCTAGAGGATAAGATACTTTAGAGCCTCCATTTGTTTTAGATATAAGAACAATCTCTGATCAAGATTTCCTTCCTCTGGAAACTTCTCCTTCAATATCTCCAATATATCCCCAACAGTGTGTTCTCCATCACAATACTCCCATACAACGGAACCTATACTATCTAGATGTGCATGAAACATGTTTTCCTTCTTCAATAGTTTACAAAAGGATTTACCTATTCTGCTATAAAATTTTGGTACCTCAATCACGACTAAACCATCTTGGTTTTTATTCCAAGGAAAATCTCCTCTCCTAGGTCTTAGCTGCAGGAATTCCTCAATTGTTAGAATCTTCTTCTTATTCCTTGGCAAGGATTTCCCTCAGAGGAATATATCCTAGGAGTACAGCTATGAAACCCCATAGGAGTAAACCCGGTAACACCGGGGGATACTCAAATATAGCTAGGTGTAACCCAGCTATTATTAGGAAGGCTACGATTACACCCATCAATGCTTCTCCAGCAATGAGACCAGCAGTGAATAATAAACCAGTTCTTATAATTCTTTCTTTTGGTTTAACCTCTGTCTGTTTAATAGCGAGTTCCCATTCACTTATCTCTTCTTCCTCTGCAGAACCATATTCTCTCTCAATAACCTTGTTTGTGAAATGTCTTATTATACCTCCTATGAATATTGGAACTGCTAATGTGAAAGGTAAATAGATTCCAATTGCTACTGGTAGCACTGGTAGATCTATGAGTATTAAAACAAATGCTAGAACTGCTCCTGCTAGTACAAACGGCCAAACCATGTCTCCACCTAATACACCTTTAACTATACCAGCCATTAGAAATGCTTGTGGAGCTGGTAGATTAGTGCTACCTATACGGTATGCTTGATCAAGAGCAGATACCACTAATGCTAGTATTGGCGCTGCAGATAATACTCCAACCATCTCTGCTATCTGTTGATTCCTAGGTGTAGCTCCAACCATTTGACCACAAGTCATAGATTGAAGTACATCCCCAGAGATAGCTGCACCACAACAGATTACTGCAGCTATGAGAACAGCTACCCCATATGCACCTATATTTCCTGATAAACCAAAACCCAGTAGAATCAGAGAAGTTATAAGGAGAACCGATACTGTTACACCAGATATCGGATTATTAGAGGAACCTAGTAAACCAGCCATATACCCAGCTATAGCACTTGCAACAAAGGCAAAACCTATAGCGAATACAGCCATCACACCAGAAACCAGTATATTATTAGATATCCAAACATAAACAAGAAATATTGGTATTGTCAGTAACCCAATTGTTAAAAATACATACTTGAAATTTAAATCCCTATCAGTTCTTTTCTTAACCTTAACTTCTATTCCTCTCAAACCCGCTATAGCTTCTCTTATACCACTGGCAAGATTTTCTCTAAGTTTAAAAATTGTATACAGTCCACCTACAACCATTGCTCCTACGCCAATATATCTGATATAGTGACCCCATATCTGATAGAAACCCCATATTAAACTTCCAAGTTCAAAATTTCCTCCACCATATCCTAGGACGTCAGCGTAATCTGAGGGAGATGGTGTGGGTAAACCAGTTGCAAGTGCTATTAGTGGTGCAAGGATTACCCATCCAAGTAACCCTCCAACGAATACAAAAGCAGCTATCTTCGGACCAATAATCCATCCAACTCCTAACAGAGCTGGGGACGTTGCTAATCCACCATAAAATACACCGGGGTTCTCTTCACCATTACCCATACTAAAATTACCTATATTTATTACACCATGTAGAGAACCTGCAAAGGCTTTTAAACCTACTTGACCAAACTTAAGTAAACCAGCTAGTATAACTCCCATAAGTAGCCATATACCACTTACTCCGCCTCTCACTTTACCCTTCCTAGTGGTTTCTCCACCCACTGTTGTTGTAAGTACTGCTGCAACAGCTACTCCCTCTGGGAAAGGTAAATCTGTTTTAAGTATCAAAGCTCTACGAAGAGGAATCATCCATAGAACTCCTAATACCCCCCCTAGAGCAGCTATGAGAGTAGTTTCAAAATAGTGAATCTCAGACCACGTTCCCAATAAAACCATTGCTGGTATAGTAAATATTACTCCAGCAGCCAGTGCCTCTCCAGCAGCAGCCCCCATCATACCTAGGTTTACCTCTAGAATGGTTCCTTTAAAAGGTCTCAGCAGTGCAAAAGCCATTACTGCTCCTGGTATAACAGCTGAAACAGTCATACCAGCATATAAACCTAGGTATGCATTTGCTGCTCCAAGAATCACAGCTAATAAAGCACCAACAAGCATTGCTTTAACTGTGAGCTCCGGTATGGTCTTACTCGCTGGTATAAAAGACTGGAAGTCTTCACGTGACGCAGCCATCTATTACTCACTAAACCAAATAATATATTTCACTATTTATAAAACCATCGGTTTGTTTCTTCTTACACTACTTTTTCTCTAAGGAGTACCTTGCTATACCAGCTATACCTGTGAAAGCTGAATAAAGTGTTTCTCCTTCTTGACTTCCTTTTGAGATTAACTCGACTCTACACCTTGTTTTCTCGGCAAGCTCAGATAACTCATCTATTAAATCAACCTTCTCCCTCATCTCCAATGGGATATTACAATTAGGGCAACTTGGAGGATTAAGATTCCTCAACTCTTCCTCATCCATTGTATGTAATTCCTTATAATTACAGCTAGGGCAAGCTAGGGTTACTCTGTATTTACGTAACTCTTCAGATAA
>CAZCPZ010000226.1:0-3231 GCA_964499875.1 uncultured Thermoplasmatales archaeon
CCATCCCAGTTGTTACGAGCATTAAACTCTACTTGGAAGTATGCACCTCTAAGATTCTCCATAAAACTATTATTGTATATACCATTATAGTTGGATTTATATATGGAGACACCTACTTCACTTCTCATTAATAGGTTACCTTGGATGAGGTTATCATCTGAGAATATTAGGGAGACACCATCTGCATTGTCAACCATGGTATTATTATGGATAATGTTATCATTGGATGACTCAATTGATACTCCTATACCATGGTTATTGGAGATATTGTTAAATGAGATGATGTTATCATTGGATGATATCAACTGTATTCCATACCAATAAGTTTTTGAGATAATGTTATTTGAGACTAGACAGTTATGTGTATCCCATAGTTGGATACCAACAGGTATATGGGGTGATAAAACTTGATTTTTGATAGTGATGTTGTTACAATGTAGGAGTATTATTTCTCCATAGGTTTTATTTAAAGTGATATTGGATTCTCTATATAGGTAGAGGAGTGGTTTACCATTAATAGTGTTATTATAGATATTGTTTCTCCATGATAATCGAAGGAGGAGGCCACAATCTAGGAAGATATTATTTGTTATAGTATTATTACTGGAATCACATAACTCTATACCTGATTTCTCATTAGAGAATAAGATGTTCCCACTTATATCATTATATCTAGATTTAAAAACATAGATGCCGCAACTGTTATTGGATACAATGTTATTGACTATAGTATTCGATGAAACCTTGAACGCTAGTTTAACTCCATATTCTTTGGATCCAGAGACATAGTTTCTTGATACCCTATTATAATCTGAGTTTATAGTTACTCCTATTACTCTACCCATTATAGTGAATCCCTCAATGATAACATTATCTGCATCTATAGTAACAGGGAAATTTGATTCTATAACCGTACTCCTCGTATCTTCTCCAAGGAGACTCACTGTTTTATCTATCTCAACCTCCTCTATATAGGTTCCATTGAAGACAAAGATTGTGTCACCACTACTAGCATTATTAATTGCATCCTGTATATGCTGGTATGGGTGCTCAATTGTTCCATCCCAGGGTCCATCTATATTGTCATCATCAACATAGATTATATTACTAGCCTTAATAATCGGGGTTAAGGTTGATACCAGTAATATGGAGATGATAAGGGTTAATCCCCTCTTCATCGTATATTCCCTCCTATATCATATGGTTTCAATGCTGGATGCCAATCAAAATTATACCAAGGTAGTATTATAACGAAACTAACAAAAACTTCTCCCCTTATAGGTTTAGGTATACTCCAAGGCCATTTATTCCAATAGTTGTTGAACCAAAAGTTTAGAAAAGAAGTAGAGAAGTAGGCGTCTATATTATTATCTATGAAATTATTTCTAAGTATCCTATTGAGGTTACTAAAAACCTCTAGGTATAATCCCTTCTCATTATACTCTATATCATTCTTGGTGATAGTATTTCCTATTGACCACCCTAGTGATAAACCGATTCTACTCTCCTTGATGATATTACCAGTTATGATGTTATATGAGGAGTTAGAGATGTATGGATAGTTGTAACCATTTACTAGTACACCATAGTGCTCACTACCCGTTATGCTATTATTAAATATGAGATTATCATGAGAGATCCAGAGCACCACTCCTGCCTCGTTATTACTCAATGTATTATTAGATAAGATATTATATGAAGATGAATCAACTTCAATACCATCCATATTATTACATGCTTTAATATTTGAAATCCTACTATGAGTAGTGTTAACTACCAATATTCCACAAGAATTATTCTCTAAAACCAGGTTTTTCACTTCTATATTATTACATGATACCAGTGCAACAAAACCAGCGTTAGTGGATTCATCTACTATTAGGTTACTCTTCTCAACTAGATAATATATTGGTTTACCATTTATAGTATTAGAAGTATCTATATTATGATAGAAGTCAGTTGCACCCCATCTCCAGCTAACAACACGGAGATTATAGCAGTTACCTATTAACCTATTACCCCTCAAAGTATTATTGAAACAAGTGGACATGGAAAGACCGAAACTATAGCTACTAGTTATAGTATTATTGAGAATAGTGTTATTAGAAGAATAACTTAGATATAATCCATCATCATTGTTATTCAAAACATTATTAGCTAATATATTATTATCTGATAACTCTATATAGATACCTGCTACACTACAATTACTTATCTTATTACCCTGGATAATATTATTATTAGAATAATCAAGTATTAAACCTACTCCAGCAACTTCTATAATATTATAGGTAAGGAAATTGTTTGATGAATAGGATAGAAAAATACTGCATCCATTAGCATTTATCCTATTATTAGATATTACACAGTATTCTACATCCTCTAGCTGTACTCCTTCACCATTATAATCCAAGTTTTGTATCGTAAATCCATTAACTGTTACATATGAAGAAGATACCTTTATAACCCATTCCTCTTTTTTCCCTTTTATCACTGTATAATCCCGGTTTTCACCTAGAAGAGTTATACTCTCATCTATAACTATAGTTTCATTATATAAGCCACTATACACATATACTATATCTCCATCAACAGCATCATTGACTGCTTCTTGTATACTGCTATAATTTCCAGGTCCAGAGCCTCCAACATATAAGATTCTAGGAGAGGAAAACATGCTACAACCAGTATCAACCACTATTATACTAGGTAGATATGTTATTGATAATATGGTGAATAGAGTGAGTAACCTATGAAATGCTTTAAGCAGGTTATACTCCCCCTATCCTTTTTCTACAAATAAATATATATAACTAGATCATCTTAAGTTTTTCTATAGATAACCCCCTTCAATTTTTTCAATTCTACTTGGAAAAGGGAAACATTTTCTCATTTACTTTTTTTTGGTTACCAAATCCCCACTAGTGGATTCCCTTGAAAGTTAAAATAACAGTGTTTTTTCTCTTCATCAATTAAGGTTCATATAGTTTGAAGAGGAAGATTTGAAGAAATTACTTAAACATGGAGGAGTTAGGGGGTAGTTATTGTGGTTGTATGTTTTTGCTAATTAAACGGTATCTCCTCAAAGTAGAGAAAGAGGCTACCATTCTTTTTATATGTTGATTATCCAAATATTTATCTCGTTGGATTCACCTATGTTACCTGCTTTATCAATAGCTTTTACCTTTAGATTATGTCTCAGTAATACTGGTTCATCCCATAACCAAGTGT
>CAZCPZ010000227.1:0-3228 GCA_964499875.1 uncultured Thermoplasmatales archaeon
GCAATGATATATGAGGAGAACATTGAGATATGGAGAGGAACACCAACTCCTGGTAGTAGTTGGAGGATAAATGTAGAGGATACAGTAAATCTTAGAGAAGCTATTGAGATTAGAAGTAATATAAACCTAGGTAGTGGAGGAAGAAGTTTATCTATAAATATTACTACTCAAACCTTATCAGATGAAGCATTACATCAACTGAGAAACAAGTATTGGAGAGAGATAAATCGTTATGTGATAACAGAAGATGAATATGGAACAGCCTTACTAGCGGCACTCTATGCATCGAAACTGAATGCACCTCTACTCTTCCAAGGGCACTATGATATGATGGAGATAAAAGATAAACGAGTATTCCTAGTTGGAGAATTCACAGATTCTGAGATAGAGGAGATAGAGGGCTATGCACATATTGAAAACCATTATAGTATAGATGAACTCCAAGACAATATTATAGCAGCTGGAGCAAGAAACATTATCCTTGTAAACACCTTGGATACCATAGTGGGATTCAACGTGAATAGCACAATCTTTGGTTTAAATAGATTCTACTATAAGCAATCTCTACTAGCACCAATACTAGCAGCTGCTAAGAGAGGAGTCATAGTTGAAACACCATCCTTAAGCTACGCTGAAATCGATAGGATGCTACAGGAATTCATAGATAACCATTTCCGTGGTTCTAAACCAAGTATAATAATACTAGCATCACCAGCATCTATACCAATGGCTAGACCAAACTATCCATCTACACCTGTCTTGAATGGGAACCATGTATACTATGAAGTCTTCAACTACAATGATATCGATATAAAAGCTAGTAACATAGAGACTGGTTACCATAACATCTACTCCTACCCAGGTCACCAGTTTGCTCCATACATCAAGTACTCTTGGACTCCAGATAAAGTCGGAGGGAGAAACATTAGGAGAATCAAAGAATACTCTAACAGAGATAGAACATGGAGGGAACCCATAGATGCAGATTGGATACTAGGGCAACCCTGTGGTGGTTTAAGAAGCGTCGTATTCTATAATTATTCAAAGGTGACGAATAATGATGTATACGTGTGGAGGAGAGGAGGGGTGTACCAGGTTGCACATACAGATAAGGATGAATGTAAACCCCATATAACACCAGATGATGAACTCATAGTTTGGCAAGAAAGATCAACTGGTGACTGGGATATAGCATATAATAGGGGAATCAAAACAGTGATAGAGAGAGATAGAAACCAAGTTAATCCATCTGCATATGGAGATATAATAGTTTGTCAAGATGACTTAAACGGAAACTGGGATATACATGTTATCAACATCTCATCGGATTATAGTTTTACGATACCACACACTGGTGACCAGATTCTACCAAGAGTATGGGGGGATAGAATAGTTTGGCAGGATAACAGGTATGGAAACTGGGATATATACATGTTTGATATGAAGAACAATGTAGAGGTTGCTATAGCTGATTCAGCAAACCTAGAGGTTAGACCCAATATAAATGATAAATGGATAGTATGGTATGAGGTAACAAGTGATGGACTCTGGCATCTATGGGCTTATAATATACAAACTGGTTTAAAGAAAGAAGTTGATGTAACAGAAGTTGAGCATAATGAGAGAAGAGTATTATTCTGCCAAGTAGATGATAGATTCTATGCTAGCAAGAATAATAATGGATACATGGATTACCCTACTGGTAGAGTCTTTGGACTCACAACATCTGATCTCTCAACGTATATAGCAACAGATATATTCTTCAAAGAAATAGTTAAGAATAGAGAGGCTTTAATAATCGCAAGGGGACTCAGTGAAGATGAAACTAGGGGAACATTAACAAACTATGTTAACTCCTTCTGGACAGAGGATATAAGAGAGAGATTTGAGGATTATGCTATATACACAACCTATAACGGTGTAGGGAGGAATCATAGTGAGATAATCAGGAGGTTTAGAACATCTTACCTAACAATATTCTATGACCATGGATATACAAAGGGTTTAGCAGGGTTCATATCCTCTTACGATCTAATCAACACAGAATACTATTCCATGGTACCATCTATTCTAATCAATGCTGGTTGCCTCACAGCAGCATACTATTCAACAGATGATAAACACCTATTATTCGTAACCCACATCTTGAGATCAGGTAGAATAGCCTGCCTGGGGTTCGTAGACCTAGGAATAGCAGTATATAGGGGTGATACAATTATATGTGATGCACATGGATTAAATCCAACTATGCTAAATAAAATCTTCATTCAAGGTAGATCAATTGGTGAAGCATTTCAAGAAGGAAAGAATTGCTGTAGCTGCGGAAGCGACGTTGTTATACTACTAGGAGACCCAACTATAAGGATGAGATGGTGGATCTAGAATTCCTTATCTAAACCATTCTACGTCTCAATAGTAGAAATGCTGCTCCACCATTTGCTGCTACACCTATGAGTAGCATGCTATAGGAATGATCTTTTAAATAATGTCATCTAGTTAGTTTAGAAAACACAAATAGATAGGTAAACACCAAGAAACCTAATTTTTTATTGGTGAAAAGAGAAAATATTCGATGATTAAAATTGAAATAAAATTGGAATAGAATCTGGAAAAATAATAATAAGTATAATTAGGTAAACAAGAATTATGAGAGGGAGAGAAACATTTAGAGAAATCCTCATCATAGCTAGTGTTATAACCCTATACATTGTACCAGCTAACTCAACTAGTAATGAGTATTCTCTTTCAACAGGAGATGGGTTAACACTTCACATCGATGAAAATGATCCATCTATTCAATGGATCACTATAGATGGAGCTAAACTCTCAGAGGAAAACTCACCGGCAGGTTTCTCAATACTGGATGTAAATAAAGCTACTAGTATAGAACCAGGGGAATTCCATATTATAAAAGGTGAAGTTAGAAGGATAGATGATACCATAGTACAGGAAGCCTACCTAGAGAACCTAGATATAAAACTGGAGGCCACCTATAAAGCTTATAAGGAGTATATAGAGATCAGGGGGAGTATAAAATCTATTACTAACCTTGAGGAGAGAGCAGTTATACTAGCTTACTCGATACCAGTAGATGCTATTGGTGGGGTATGGTGGGAGGATATCAGGAACTATGAAACCGTAGAGGGAGATAAGGTTTACAGGGGAAACACATTCTATAGTCCACACTATGGTAGATACCCACTTAGATACAATGAATACCCCTTCTCT
>CAZCPZ010000228.1:0-3228 GCA_964499875.1 uncultured Thermoplasmatales archaeon
TGTTGTCTCCTATGATCTTTATAGCATCCTTGTTTGCTCCAACTGTTCCCTCTCCACCGAGACCCCAGAATTTACATTGTATTAAACCCTCTGGTGTAGTATCTACATCTTCATTGATTGGTAGAGAAGTATGTGTTACATCATCTATGATACCAACAGTGAAACCATTCTTAGGTTGATCCAAAGTAAGGTTATCAAACACTGCTTTCACCATAGATGGATTAAACTCTTTCTGTCCTACTCCATATCTACCTCCTACAACTACTATATCTTTTCTATCAGAATGTTGGATAACAGAGGATACATCAAGGTAGAGTGGTTCACCATAGGATCCATGCTCTTTTGTTCTATCAAGAACAGCTATCTTCTTAACAGTTGATGGAAGAGCATCTAGGAAGTGAGAAGCAGAGAAGGGTCGATACAGTCTTACTTTTATAAGTCCTACTTTCTCACCTCTCTCCTTAACTAAGTAGTTAACTGTTTCCTCTGCTGTTTCTGCACCAGATCCCATCATCACTATAACCCTATCTGCATCTGGTGCACCTATGTAGTCAAAGAGGCAGTATCTTCGACCTGTTAGTTTAGCGACTTTCTCCATTTCTTCTTCAACAATCTGTGGAACTCTTTGATAGAATTTATTTGCAGCTTCTACTACTTGAAAATATATATCTGGGTTCTGAGCTGAGCCACGTAGATGTGGATGCTCCGGATTCAGTGCTCTCTCTCTATGCCGTTTAACTGCATTCCAGTCGACGAGAGGAGGTATATCATTATAGTTTATCATCTCTATTTTTTGAATCTCATGGGATGTTCTGAATCCATCAAAGAATGATATAAATGGTACACTTGCTCTCAAGGTTGAGAGATGAGATACTAGGGCAAGATCCATTACTTCTTGGACAGAACCAGAAGCCATTATTGCAAAACCAGTAGCTCGAGCAGCCATGACATCTTGGTGATCACCAAATATCGATAAGGCTTGTCCAGCTATAGCCCTAGCAGCTACATGAAAAACTGCTGGCATAAGCTCTCCAGCGATCTTATACATGTTTGGTATCATCAATAATAATCCTTGAGAGGCGGTAAAGGTTGAACAAAATGCTCCAGCGCTGAGTGCACCATGTACTGCTCCAGCCGCTCCACCCTCAGATTGCATCTCTACAACTTTAACCCTTTGACCAAAAATGTTTTTTCTACCCTCTGCAGCCCATGCATCTACTAACTCTCCCATTGGAGAAGAGGGAGTAATCGGGTAGATAGCAGCGACATCACTGAAGGCGTAAGCTATATGTGCAGCAGCAGTGTTTCCATCGATTGACTTCCAAACCTTTTCTTCACCCATATTCTACCACCTTAATCCTAATCTTTAGATTAGACTATGAGGGTATAACAGCCGTATACATAAATATTTGGGAAGAAAGAGATGATTAACTTTTAGATAAGCTAAAGGTGTGAGATAATCCCTATTGCGAGATTATGTATCCCCTATGCTTCTTCCTCCACTTAGCCCACCTATAGAGAGCAAGTGGAAGGATGAATATAGAGGTTAAGAAGGAGTATATTATTGTTACCGCTAATATAAACCCGAATTGTTGTTGAGGGGGAGTAGGAGCTAATAATAGTATTATGAATCCTAGAACCGTAGTTAAAGCTGCTATAAGTAATGCTCCACCTGTATGAGCAATGGTTTCAGATACTGATTTAGTGATATCACCAGTTTTGTCAGCGAGCAGTCTAAATCTCTCTGTTGCATGTATAGCATAATCTATACCTATACCAATAGTTATACTAGTTACTGTTATAGTGAGAGCATTAAGAGTATAACCTATATAGTACATTGTTCCTAGAACCCATACGATGGAGATACTAACAGGTATTAGAGCTATAAGACCAAGGAGTACATTCCTATAAACCAATATCAAAACTAGGGCTGCTAATACTATGGATAGTATAGTGGAAGATATCTGACTCTCTGTTAAAGAATTTGTTATAGCGAAAGAGATTATATTTCCACCTGTTGCTATAGCATTTGCTCCACCGTAACTTGTAATATCCTTGGTTAACTCTTTTTGAATCAACTCTTGTTGTTTAGAGATGTTACCATTTGAAACAATGAAACCTGGTTCAATGTATACTCTTATAAGTGTTGCCTTGTAGACACCGTTTTCTCTATACAGTATGTTTCTTATATTTCCTCTAAGATCCTCAATGTTTATCTCAGGTGGAGCTGGGAGATTGATTCTAAACCATAGAGGTATAGGGATAGGAGGTGTAATATTGGATGGTGCCTCCACTTGTCTATATAAATAGTCATATAATGCTTTTACATCCTCATCCGTCGTTGGTATACCATCTACTATATGGAAGGTTTCTATAATACTACTATTCTCTTCAATAGCTTGCTGAATGAAATCATAGATGCTAACAGTTTTTATACTCCCATCAGTATTCCTAGCAACAAAGGGGTCATCCTCTATATTCTTCAAGGTTTCAACGATACCTCTTAATGCTTCAACAGTTGCAACATCTCCTTCTATGAGTATAAACTCTTGATTTTGACTTGAGAAAGGAAACTCTTCTGCTATCTCATCAAATAACTGGTAAGCAGGTGTCTCACTAGGTGCAAACTGTCTCATATCGAAACCAGTTCTTATCTTTAACGCACCAGTTGAAAATAGTATTGAGACTAGAATCACGATGAGTAGAATCTCTTTTTGATGACGAAGAATCTTTATTGAGAGGGAACCCATAATTCTACGGACAACTAATTTTTTCTGTCTATGTTTAATCCTTATAGATCTTCTCTTATCTAATGCGTATCTAAGAGAAGCTAGTAAGGTTGTAGCGGTGAGGAAAGTAAAGAATACTCCTAAAGCAAGTAGTAACCCTAGGTCTCGAACAGGTGGAACAGTTGCTGTCAAGAAGGATAGGAAGGCTATAACTGTTGTAAGCATAGCAAGAAACATAGCTGTTCCAATGTCTCTCACAGAGTTTTTTATAGCTTCCCCTGGGTTTCTACCCTCTTCTAACTCTACTCTATAGTTATGAAATAAGTGTATAGAGTAATCTACTCCTAAACCAAATATCAATGGTATTATAGCTACAGAGGTTATATTGAAAGGCATGCGTAAGAGACTCATACATCCAAATAACCATATAGTTGATACAATAAGAGTCAACATAGGTAGTATGACATATGATGGACTGTGGAAGTTAAGGAATAATACA
>CAZCPZ010000229.1:0-3222 GCA_964499875.1 uncultured Thermoplasmatales archaeon
CTAGTATTGGTTCTAGTTGGGAGGGTAGGTGTATTTGGTGTTTGGAGGTTAGTGATTCTCCGGGTGTGGATGAGGGTGAGCCTGGTGTTTTGTTTATGGGTTTGCATCATGCTCGTGAGTGGCCTACTGTTGAGATTTGTCTTTATATTGCTGAGAAACTGGTTTCTGAGTATGGTTTAAACTCTACTGTAACTAGTCTTGTTAATAATCGTAGGATATGGATTATACCCTGTGTAAATCCAGATGGGTATGTTTTCTCTCATGACCTAGGGCGTGATTGGCGTAAGAATAGGCATTACTTCCCAGAGTATGATACCTATGGTGTTGATCTTAACCGTAACTATGCTGGTTCCTGTAACGGTGATTTATCTGGTTGGTGGGGTTCTGGTGGAGTGACTAGTCATAAACCTTCTGATGAAACCTTCTGTGGATTATATCCATTCTCTGAACCAGAAACTAGGGCAATAAGAGACTTCATTATGAGTAATGATATCTGTGCATCCATCAGCTACCATACCTATGGTGAACTAGTGATCTGGCCCTGGGGTTACTCTCCTTATCTTTCTACTCCTGATGAGGAGTTTCTAAGAGAGATAGGTGAAGGAATTGCTTCTCGTATAACTAGGCAGAGTGGTAGTGGTACATATAAACCTATGCAGAGTTCCGAGTTATATCCCACAACTGGTGACTCTGATGACTGGTTATATGGTTATAGCCACTATGTTCTTGGTAAACCATTGTATCCATATACCATTGAGGCTTGCTCTACGTTTCATCCCTCTGGTAGAGCTATGGAGCAGGTTCGCATGGAAAACTTTAAGGGTGCTATTTATCTCTTGGAGAAAGCTGAGGAGATAAAGAAGGTTAAACCAAGGGTTTTACCGCCTCTCTTTATGGGTACAAGTTTTGAGTCACCAACAGATTTTACTTTACACTGGGTTGAGAGGAATCCCTTAGCTGAGGCTGAAAGGTTTGAGTTAGAGGAACTAAAAGGCTTGGATACCATAAATGATTCAGCTGAGAATCCACAGTTATGGTTGATGAATGGTTTCAGCAGGAGTAGCTCTAGGTTTCATTCACCAAGTTATTCTTATTGTTTTTCTCAGACAAGTGGCGTCTATGGTTATATGAGTTCTATATATCCTATACCCATAGATGGTGATTTAAAGTTATCCTTCTGGTGTCTATATGATTTATCTAATAATTCTAATTATGGTTTTGTTGAGGTTAGTAGAGATGGTAGAATATATTCTATCCTGGACTCCTTCACTGGGTCATCACATGGTTGGGTTTATAGGGAGTATCCTCTAGATTCCTACTTTGGTTCATCTATATATATTCGTTTCCGTGTACTCAGGAGTGTTAGTGGCATGGGTGGAAATGAGTTTTTTGTGGATGATATCTCTCCAACTCCGTTTTTCAGGAATACTACTATTTTATCTTCTACGATCCATGGTTACTCTTATAGTGTTGAGGGTAAAGATGATGGTGTATACTATTATAGAGTTAGGGGATTCAATAGTGAGCATGGTTGGGGTGATTTTAGTTGCCTTGAAAAAGTAGTTGTTGCATCATCTAATAATCCTCCTTCTCCACCAGTTATAAGAGGTAGGTTACTAGGTTGGGTAGAGAAGGGGTTAACCTATGATTTCAAGGTTCATGATGTTGATGGTGATAACCTTTCTCTCTATGTTAACTGGGGTGATGGTACAGTGAGCGGTTGGATTAATAATTTACCTAGTGGTGAGACCATTTCCCTTACACATAGCTGGATGAAACCTGGTTTCTATATTATAGAAGCTGTTACTAGGGATGTCTATGGTCTCAGTAGTAGTGAGAAATCATTTGTAATCATTCTAGGTTTAAAGTGAATGTCTTTTATTAGATGAGATAAAAGTTTTTCTATCATATAGGTTTTTAATATCAAGTTTTAAAATGAATAAGTTTTTATAATTAAAAGATATTTAACAATTTGGGGGTTTGTTGAATAATGAAAAGGAAGGCTGTGTATATGGTGGTTGTTTTTCTGCTCACGTTGAACATGTATGTTATAGATAGTATAGGATCTAGAAGCGATGATGGTTACACCGATTTAACAGTTGATGAAGTCTGGGATCTTCTAACGGATACATCTGATGGTATCCAGATACCGGTGGACGTTAGAACTAATGCAGAATGGAGAGGCGAGAGGATAGACACTCCCTTCCCAGAGGATCCAAGGCATTTCACTTTGTCTAAACTAGAAACCGAGGAGGGTTTAAGAGAATTCATCTCAACATATAACGGTTCAGAGATCATTTTTTATTGTAAATCGGGTGGTAGAAGTAGTGCAGCTGCTTATATCCTCTCTCAGAGTAATTTCTCTGGTAAAATATATAATATGGTTGGTGGTATAACACAGTGGAAAGCCTCTGGTTACCCAACGAAGATTGGTAATAATCCACCAAGTAAACCATCTACTCCAAGTGGACCTAATGTGTGTAATGTTAATGTGTTGTATAATTTCTCTATTCAAATAAGTGATCCCGATGGGGATGCAGTGAGAGCCGGTTGGGATTGGAATAATGATGACATGGTTGAGGAGTGGAGTAGTTTTCATTCATCTGGTGAGGTTGTGGAGGTTTCCCATAAGTGGAGTAGTGGAGGTGAGTATTATATAAAGGTTTTAGTGGAAGATAGAGTTGGTGATCGAAGTATCTTCTCGGATCCACTAGTTGTAACTGTGAATCTACCTCCAACGGATCTTGATGTTGATGGTCCGACTTCAGGTAGAATCAACATAGATTATAATTATACTGTATCTGCTGTTGATCCAGATGGTGATGACATCTACTATTATGTTGATTGGGGTGATGGAACAGATACTGGTTGGGTTGGACCCTATAAATCTAGTGAGATAGTGGTTTTCTCACATAGTTGGAGTGCTCGTGGGTTCTACAGTGTTAAGGTGAAGGCAAAAGATATATATGATGCTGAGAGTAACTGGGTTACAGAGAGGGTTAGTATGCCGTGTATCTCATTGCGGAGTTTCCTCCTACATGTTTTATGGGAGGTGAAATGGTTATGTTGCAGGTAACACTGATTTTCTTGTGTCTACTATTAACTGGTTGTCCTATCTATCTATATGATAACACTACATGTTTTGCTACCACTGATCCCATAGTGTATGTTGGTGGATCTGGACCAGGGAATTATAGTAGTATACAGGAGGCTATTGATAAT
>CAZCPZ010000230.1:0-3217 GCA_964499875.1 uncultured Thermoplasmatales archaeon
CAGTCTTACTAACACAAATACCAGGATTACCACACGGTGGACAAGTAATATTAACCCAAGCATAATCACTATTACTCACAGTACAACAACAATCATACTTACCAGTTGCAGTCACAGTATTCTTATAATTACCACAATCACTTGGAATACCAGCATGGAATATTAAACTCGCTGTACAACCTACACCAAGAGAGAAATTCCAATATACACGATCACCAACATTAACCACACTACCAGGAGGAGAATCCTCCGCATACTGGAAACTAAAGCCATTAGGCAAGGTATCAACAACAGAAACATCCAATGGAACATCACCAGTATTTTCCACATCAATCTTAAACTTCACATAGCCACCAAAACTACTATAATCCCCACTTACATCCTTATGGAAATCAGTGTGAGAATCCTTAGCAACAGTCTTACTAACACAAATACCAGGATTACCACACGGTGGACAAGTAATATTAACTGGTATAGTATCCTCAGCTACTTTACATTTACAGCTGCATACCCTCATCTCGGCATAGTTTTCATCATTACCACAACTGGTTGCATTAGCATTGAAAATCAATATAATCTTCCCATAATATGGGAGAGGTACATCATTAAACTCCCAAGTGATGATTGTTTTACCACCTATGTGTTCTATAATTTCGTTATCTGGTGTGTGTTGTTTATTAGGTGTAGACTCGTAAAACCAATAGGCGGAACCTACCTCATATGCTAGGTTTGATGGAAGGATATCTTTAACAACTGTCAGCATTATATCGATTGACCCTGAATGAAACATTTCTATCCTGAAACGCAACTTATCTCCACGATAAGCATCTACTTTATTCTCATGCCACTCATCTGGATTATCTACGTTCACTACTTGGGCTTTTTTGATGAGATTGAATTCCTCATCACACCCCTTACATGGATTCGGATCCGAGGATAAACCTTCTTCCCCCTTCGTAAAATCCAAGCTTTTATTAGCTACTTTTATTGAACTAATAGAGTCCCCCCATATGCCAAAAATATTTACAGTAGTAGAGACTAACAATATTACTACAGTAAGCATTATAACAACTATCCTTTTTCTCATTGGAGCTTCCTCCTATTCTCTATGTTAAGGATTGAACTTGAAAAGTATTATGGTTTTTAAACTTAAAATACTTTTCGATGTATAAAAAATGGGTTGATAAATTATCAAGAATCTCTAGGAGAATTCTTCACCCCTTTGGATAGCTTTCCTTGAATTATGAGGGAAAACAACATAGAGAACCTCTTTCAAGAAAGTTGTTTAAATACTCATTAGTGAACCTAAGAATATTTATAGGTAAAAGGATTACCACACTAGATCTATTTCTAGATATTTTTCTGAGTCCAGAGGGGGACCCTAATGGGGATATTAAAAATTGAGAGATGAAATTTTTTGATCTTAATATTATAGAAATAAGTTCAGGTGGAATCCAATGCTTAAACGCGTCAACATGAAATAAATTACCTAGATAATTTGGTGAACAGTTGAATATAAGCAAGAGAACAACCCAAGAATATTATAGTGGAATCTTCCATGGCTTTTAGTTAGAACGATTACGGAATTGATTTTGGGTTTGATATAATGTCAAAAGCTGTAATTCTTTGGTGTTTGACGATCATCAAAAGTAACCAAAAGGGGTACAGTTAATATAGATGAATATGTTTAAGGTTCTTTACTATGAGAAATGAATTAGCTGTAGTTGGGATAATAGTCTCCTTTGCAGTAGGATTTGGAATTGGTATGATGTTAAATGGTTCAGGAGAGTATAAAGGGAAAACCTCACCCTTCAGCAAGTTTATAGGAACGTGGAGAGCTGTCGAGTACAATGAAACTATAAATGGTTCTGCGGAGTACACTTGGTGTTTCTACAAGAACTACTCGCTTTATCTCCACATAGATTTTTATAATAGCAGTGGCGGGAGAGATAATCTCACTGTATGGTATATATTTGAAGTTTACGATGATCAAATAAAACTAATTACAAAGGATAACCCCTCTGTTCACAGGTATCTAGGATACGAGTTTTCTGATAATGATAAACAGTTGACATTGATGAGTCCCACTGGGAAACCACTTACATTACATAAAATCGAGTAGAACAGTTTTCTAATATACCTCTAACTCCTCTTCATCCTTCTAATAGATAAAATGAGTGTCATCATGATTAAGATCGATAGTAGCATATTCGGTGTTTCTCTCTCTATGCGATGGTGTTTCAACTCTAATTTCTTATTACTGTAGAACACCAACCAGTGTCCATCTACATCATCCCACCATGTAATATGGATTAGTTTGTTATCATCAACAACCATACGAGGCCAATTGGAGTCATTATTATGGGTTGTGGTTACTATTTCCCTTTGATACCAAGTGTTGTTTTTCTTAGGTTTAAGGACTATATCATATTTTGGTCCAACTGGTTTATCACTCCAAGCTATAAGAATAGTATCATCTGGAGCAACTGTTATCCATGGCCATCTACAGTTTATATAACTATTAGTGGATACAATTTCTATTTGAGACCATGAACCATCTGAGTATCTAACTCGATGGAATATATCATAGTCGTATCCACAATTGTTGAGGTTAGTGTTATCATTCCATATAATGTGTATATTACCTTTATGATCTATAGCTAGATGTGGATCAACTGAGTTACCGTTACATTCCTCTGATACGATGAATGGCTTCGACCAATTACTATTATAAGGTTTATACGCATAGAAAACATTGAAGTTTCCACTGGTTTCTTCATACCAAACTACATGTAATGTTGAGGTGTCATCGATTATAGCCGCTGGTCTAAAAGAGTTATTATCACTATTGGAAACAAGACGTGTGGGAGCCCATTCTCCATTCTTCTTTACTCGATAAACTATATCTGAGTCTATATTGTTATCAAGTGAGTATGTGGTATCCGCCCATAAAACATACACTACGTTATTCTTATCTACTATGATAGATGGGCAGCTGCATTCTCCTGTACTATTTGTTGAAACTAGTTCTATGGGTGACCATCTACCATCTGTATCTCTATACCTGTAAAATATATCCCAGTCTGAACCAGAACCTAGGATATCACTGTGATCCTTCCAAACAACATGAACCCTACCCAGAGAATCAACATCCATGGATAAGCAGCTGCATTCTCCTGTACTATTTGTTGAAACTAGTTCTATGGGTGACCATCTA
>CAZCPZ010000231.1:0-3213 GCA_964499875.1 uncultured Thermoplasmatales archaeon
AGATGACCATGGAATCGTAAACTACACATGGGATTTCGATGATGGAACAAAGGATTATGGAGTTACAGTTACTCATAGCTTCAACGAAGCGGGGAGATACAATGTTACATTAACAGTTAGAGATGGAGAAGGGTTAAGCGATGAAGACTCAGTGATTATAATAGTAACTAGTAGAGAGAATTATCCACCAGAAAACCTAGTAGTTGATGGACCAACAGATGGAGATAAAAACACATCCTATACCTATACAGCTACCGCCGTGGATCCAGATGGAGACAATATAAAATACTATTTTGATTGGGGTGATGGAACAAGCGATGAATCTCCTCTGCAACCAAGTGGTGAATCATTCGAAGTTTCCCACAGCTGGAGTACAGCTGGAGTATACACCGTAAAGGTTTATGCGGAAGATAGATTCGGTGCAAGATCAGCAACAGTAACATTTACTATGACCATAGATGCACAACTAGTTGAAGACATAGGATACCTAGTTGATGAGGATGACGACGAGATCTATGATAAATTCTATAGCTTCGTAGCTAGTAAGATGACAGATACAGATAGAGGAGATACCAGTAAATACCTTATAGATGCAACGGGTGATAACAAATGGGATTACATCTATGATATAGATACTGATAAACTAATGGAATACAGAGAAGAAGGATGGGATCTACTACCGGTACTATACGGTATAATAACTTTGATAATAGCTTTAATACTTATAATACTCTTCCTGACAAGGAAGAAAGAGAAAGAGGAGGAGAAGAAATCTAGGATACTATAAATATTCTCTCTCTACCCCTTCTATTTTCTCTATAAGCATCTTTATCTCACCAGCATGTTTCTCTGCAACCTCTGGTTTCCTGAAGGAAGCAGCAGCATATTCTTTAAGTTTCACCAGTATCTTCCCTAGTTGTCCCCTAGTAGGATTATTGAAGTCTCCACCTATCTCCTCAAACATGGTTTCTATTAGATACCTTACATGAAGTATCTTTATATCCTCAAACATTTGAAATCCCCGTAATCCTTCATCTGCCCTAAAAACCTCACTATGTGCCTCAACAAAACAGTTGGTAATAGCATCTCTAACCATAAATAGGTTAACCTTCTTAGATAAATTCACTCCATAATAGCTCCTCAGGTATAGATAACTTGAAAGGGTTTATAGTAAAAATATTTTTCATTTCCCTATGGTTCTTTTATTCTCAACTAATTCTCCCCATAGAGTTGAGACCACCCAGGTTCCAAATAAACTCACAAATAGTATCATTATAGGTGTAACGGGGTTTTCAAGTAGTTTATAGTTATATAGGAATACTACACCAAAAGATGAGAGCATAGTACCAGATAACAACTTCATGACTCTACCATGCCACTCACTCAGCTTACGTCTACCAAGAGTGATAACAAATATTAGAACAATAATAATCAAAGGTATAACATATACAATATTATAGAGGAGGATATACATATAGTATGAAGTGGAACCAGCTTCTATACTATGCTGTGATAAAGCCTCTGTGAAAGTGAATGGTAAACCAAGGGTGCATAATAACTCATAGAAGTTTACAGTACCAGCGAGTACAATAGAGCCAATAATAGTTGCAACTAAATCTTTATTCCTAATTAGATTCCTCATCCTCCTATAGATATCTGGTTTCTTATCCTCAGGTATACTAAGGGATACTCCTTTCTTGAAGAAGAAGAAATCCTTGATGTTGAGGATACCCATTGGTAGTATAATACAACCTACTACTATAGTTAGTATAAATATGTTCTCCTTAGTTTGAATCCTCATAAGAGTCTCATACATTAGGAACATGAAGAGCATGTAAAGTAGACCTGAGAAGAAGATAAATATACCACCTATGAGTAGCATACGTTTCCTGGAACCAGCGTAGAGCAACATGTTTAATAGGAATATTAAGATGAAAAAGGCACATGGGTTAAAACTATCAATCCCACCAAGGATTATAGCTAGAAGAGGGAGAGACCAACCAGTTATATCTATATCGCCAAAAGGAGTATGAACAATATCTCTACTCTCCCCTGCATTATTTTTACCATAGGTTCCAGATAAAAACTCATCTATGATCCTAGTTAGATTAGAAACCGTTATCTCAAACTCACCTATTGGTGCTGTAGAAATGGTTTCATTCCTGATAACAACAAATGGATAAGGATAATACTCATATATATTCTTCCACTCCTCAAAAGCAGAATCATTAGTTACAACATCCTTCAAATTAACCTTAAGGGAATCATTGTATGGGTTATTCTCAATGAAGTAGTTTCTAATTAAATCTAGTTTTTCCTCGCATTCACCGCAGTTACTAGAGTAATAGAAATCCATCACTACTTCCTCTGCTATAGAAGAAGATGAGAAGATGATGAGGGTAGAGAATATCAGCATGTAGTATATCCTCATAGCATTCACCTAGATAGGATACTATAATAAAAACCTTGGTTTAATTAGATTTCAAAGTATTAAACAAAATTATTTTAAATATAATCAAAATATTTTTTATAGTCGATACCGGAGGATGAAAGAAGATGAGGCATCTACTCATATTTATAGTAGCATTCTCGATTATCTTATCATCAATAACAGTGTCTTCCTCCAAAACAACTACTAGAGACTGGTATATTAAACCTAGATCCTATAAGGAATTAGTTGAATGGTATAAAACATTAGAAGAGATTTACCCGGATTACATAGAGGTATTTAAAGCAAATGAATTATATGATACTGGTAAAGTAGCAGGGGGGTACGATCTATATTATGTTAGGATAACAAATGAATCAAGGGGTTTACATAAACCAGAGGTTTTATTCCTAGGTGGACCCCATGGAGATGAGACAACTGGGACTATAGGTTTATATTGGTTTACCGATTGGTTCCTAAGGAAAGCTTTAACAGATGAGCCATGTGAAGAATACTCGAAGAGTTGGCTTAAATGGCTACTAGATAATAGAGAGATCTATATAGAGGTTTCTCATAACCCATATGGTTTTGACCATAAACAGAGATACGATGCACATGGATGGGATCTTAATAGAGAAGCTGATTTCAATGGACCTGGCTCACCCACTGGTGGTATATGGGCTAGTGTAAATGGTAAAACCCTAGTTAGATTCATCAACAACCATACAATTAGAGTAGGTTGTGACTTCCATGGTGGAACAAGAATGCTGCTGTACCCATGGGCT
>CAZCPZ010000232.1:0-3172 GCA_964499875.1 uncultured Thermoplasmatales archaeon
TATCAACTTTGGTTTCAGTAATTCAAGGAATCCTCTTACATCCTTTGAAACATATCTATAGAAGAAGATTTTATCAATGGCATCCTCCATAGCATCTTTTATCACCCAACCATAGAATGGTTTACCATTAACGTACTCTTGAATATCTCTTGTTACATCCCATTCAACCCATCCTCTATAGATTTTTTTGACTATAGTAGTAGATGAGGTATTATAGTCTAGTTTTGGTTGGTTATCCCATCTAATAGTGTTCTCACTCCATGGTTCTATTACTCTATGTAATTCGTGTATTCTCCATCGATTATGGGCAGCAAATGGAGATGCTCTCACCTTGGTGTTAATTAGGAAGAGTTTAAGTGTAGCTGAGGTGATGGTAGAGTCTGGTGGAATAATAGATAGGTTGAATTCAATGTAGCTTCTAGCATCAAAAGAACCTTTATTTGAAAGGAAAGCGGATTGAACAATGAGATATGGTGCTTCACCATGGTTATAGCATATAAGCTCTCCATCCTTGTATATGTAATCAACATAGGAGTCTTGAGTTGGATAAAGAACTATAGTGGAGTATCCATCTATGGTTCTATTAGCGCAGATATTAGGGCTTACAACTGCTGCTCCTTGAGTAGATAATGAAGATAGTGCTAAAATAATCAGGTAACAGATTATCCTCATTATTTACATCCTCCTCTTCCCCTTTATTGGTTTCACCTTTCTAAGATTAAAGGTTTTTCCCAAAATAAACCCAAGTCTTAGGGTTAAAATTGGGTAAAATAATATTAATTAAACAATTGATACAATAATTTAGGAGTAGTCTAATTTGAGGATAATAGTAGTGTTATGGATATTATACATGTTCTTATCTAACACTATACCTATCTCGCATAATGAGGGCGAAGAGGTTTTAATCTATAGAGATTACTATGGAGTACCACATATATATGCTGATTCTAACTACGCCTTATTCTTTGGTCAAGGATATGTTGAAGCAGAGGATCATTTAGAGCAGATGCTTATCAATTACAAGATGGTTGAAGGTAGATTAGCAGAGATATATGGTAGAGAGTATCTAGAGTCTGATAAACTAATGCGTCTATTAAGAGTAAAGGAGATTGTTGAAGAGAAATACCATGAGTTATCAGTTTATGCTAGAGAAGCAGCAGAGGGTTTCGCGGATGGTGTAAACTATTATATGCTTACTCATCCTGAGGAGACACCTGTTTGGGCTGAATCTGTTACTCCACAACAGGTTGTAGCTTGGGGTAAAATGGTTAGTTTGTCTCGTCCGCTCAATAGATTATTCGAAGACATGAGGAGAGGGAACATCACCATATCTCTACCTATAAGTATACCTAGAGAGTTTTTTAGTAACGAATGGGTTGTCTCTGGGGATAGAACAGTTGATGGATATGTTATGCTGCAATGTGATCCTCATTTACCATGATTCGGTATGAACTCGTGGTATGAGATTCATCTAGTGAGCAAGGATTATAATGTTGTTGGTGCCACCCTGTGGGGTGTACCAGGTGTTATCCTTGGTCATAATGATAGGATAGCTTGGGCTTTAACTACTAATAATCCTGATACTGCCGATGCATATATTGAAACTCTTAATCCCGATAACCATTACCAGTATCTATATGAATGGAGAATGGTGTGATATAGAGGTTAGAAAAGAATATATAAATGTAAAAGGTGAGCAACCAGTTGAAGTAGAATTTCTATATACTCATCATGGTCCAATCTTCTATCTCAAAGATAACATTGCTATATCTGGTAAGATGAGCACATAGAGTTATCGGTGGTCTTGATCAAACTCTTGCCTATATGATAGAGCTAGAAACCTTAGTGATTTCCTTGAAGCTCTCTCCCTTAGGCAGTTTGTAAGATGGAATCATGTATATGGTGATATCTATGGTAACATCTTCTATATCTGGAATGCCAAGGTTTATCATAGAAGAGGTGACTATGATTATACTAGACCAGTTGATGGTTCCACATCTAATACTGAGTGGGGTGAACTAGTACCATTAGAGGAGCTACCTCAGGAAGTTAATCCAGAAGATGGTTTCTTCCAGAATTGCAATACTACACCATGGTATGTTAATCCAGATACTAGTATAAAAAAGGTGGGTATCCTAGTTATATTTGCCCTAGTGATGTATTCACAGCAAGGGGGATAAGAGCTACTAAACTGATTAATCCGGATTGGAATCTAACAGTTGATAAGATGAAGGAGATATCCTTGGATACATACTCATTGTACGGTGAAGTTCTCATCCCTCTGCTACTACATAGCTATCGACACGAGAGGAACAATATCTCCAATAATGAGCTACTAGATGAGGCTATAGATGTTATACGAAACTGGGATTATAGAGCTGAGAAAAATAGTGAGGAGGTAGCATTAGCTCGACTCTGGGTTCAAGGAGTTAAAAAGAAGTATATAGTATAGATCTACTTAATCCACCAACCACTAGTGACCTAACTAAACTAGAGATGCAGTGGATTCTAAAACATTTCTAGGAGCAGCAGAGACAATGATGAATACCTATGGTTCTCTAAAGATTAAATGGAGAGATATATACATGTATTAAAGAAAAGTGGTTTACCTCTAAGTGGAGCAGGAAATATATTATCGACTCTATATCAGACTCACGGCTCCATACATGATGATGGTATTATGTACTGTGATGGTGACTCTTCTTTATCTAATGCTTACTCAATTATCAAACCCTGTTAATATCAGAGAGTAACAGTCCTTGAGAGTAAACACTACTTTGGATATATCAAGGCTATACAGTAACAAAGAATACAAACCTGTTTGGTTCACAGAAGAAGAAATACTTTCTCATCTAGATTTAGATGTACAACCGAATCCACTTATATTAACAGTTCCTATAGAGAATAAACCACCTTATACGCCAGACATAATAGGGGAAACAAAAGTTAAAATGGGAGAGGTATACAAGTACAAGGTTTTCACAGTGGATCCAGATGATGATGAAATTTATTATTATGTTGATTGGGGTGATAATACTAGTAGTGGTTGGATTGGCCCTTATAGCTCTGGGGAACAAGTAGTTGTAGAGCATAAATGGGGTGGTAAAGGTAGTTACATTGTTAAAGCTGGGGATGATAAGGGTGCTGAGAGTAGATGGGGTACACTAAAAAT
>CAZCPZ010000233.1:0-3136 GCA_964499875.1 uncultured Thermoplasmatales archaeon
TCTAAACCATATTTCGCTAATGCTTGCTGCTCTGATTTCCTACCTAGTTTCAACTGGAGTTTAATCTCATGTTTCCAGAAGGAATCCTGGAATCTTGGGTCTGTTAGTTCACTCTTCAAAGATTTTATATCCTCTTTTGTGAGTGCATCTGTTGGTAACTCATAGTTTTCTATATCCGATGGTGTAACACCTAGGAATTGCGCTGCTGGTGTCGCTAGGTACTCTGATATATGAGCTGTTTTTATTGCCCCATAAGCTACACTGGCATATATTCGGAAACTCCATGGGTCACAATCCGTGAATACTACTACTGGTAGGTTTTCTTCCTCATTTAATCTTTTGATGAATCTCCTAGTTGATCTAGCTGGTTGACCCTTTAAATGTACTAATAGTGCACGGTAGTTTTCATCAAAATGATTCTCCACTAATCTATCAAACATACCACCTGTTTCAATTGCTATCACGAAGTCTACATCAACGTTTTTAAAAGAAATCTTCTCTGGCTCTACATTATATGGTATAGAATAACCTGAGTCCCCAACATCATCTTGACAATGGATCTTCCTCTTAGTATTGTTACGTGTAACCTCCTCAATAGTGATATTTCCTATTACTCTTGCTCCATCCTCCTCGGGTCTAAGTTTGAAGTCTTCCCTGAGCAGTTTTGTGATAACTTCTAAATCTTCTGCTAAGAGATTAGATTCATTCTGAGAGTGGAACTTTGCTAGATTCCATCCCTCAGAGATATAGTATAGTTCTCTAAGAGTTGATGACTTATTTGTTTTAATCATCTCTTTGATGAAATCCGTCATATACATTGTTCTTAGTAGCATATATGCTCCATCTAGTGTTTTAGCTGATCTCTGCACTTGGTTTTTACCATACTTCCATACATTGAGTTTCTCATCGAAGAATATATTGGTTTTAGTTCTAGCTGGTAACTCTATGAATGGTATATTAGATTTCTCTAGATCACTATATACCTTCTCTGCTACCTCATCGATCTTCTTTATAACATGAGTGTAATCCTTCTTCACAGATTAATCCCCCTCCCATTTATCTGCTCCTATTACATAAGCTGGGTTTATACCCTCCACGTATAAATCGTTTTCATCGAAATCTCCCTTCTCTAACCCTGCTAACTCAAAGTTTAACTCTATTTTTCCACCAGGTGGGATTTCGTCTAGTCTCCATTTTATGTAATGTGATGTTGTTTTAACAGGTGAAGGTTTTACCTCTCCTAATACTGCATCTGCTGGTATAACAGCGTAGAGGTTGAATCTCTGTGGTCTACGCTTATAGTTTACAATTGTTATCTTACTTTTTGTTATCACTCTTTCAATAGGTTGTTTATCATGGTTTTCAAAGAGTGTTGTTTGGATTGTTGGTTCCCTCTTCACTGGTTCATACTCAATAGTGTCATCAATCCATATAACATCCATAATCTTCGTTATAACTCCATCTAGTGATGGAACCGGTTTATTCAACATAGAAGAGGATTTCTTAGCTATCTCAGGTAATATCTGGGTTATTAGGAAGAATTTCTCTTTAGTTTTCTTCCTCTTAACTTTTTTATGTATATGACGCTGTACTTTCCTAGCGCATGATCGAACTGCTAGTTTAATCTCATTCTCTATCTCCTCTACATCCGCTATTGCTTCTTTACTCTCTGATGTAAAAGGTATAAGTGTAGAGGCAACATGTACTAGTATTATAGCTGGTCCTATTGGTATACCTTTACCTGCTCTCTGCTCAAAACCATATCTACGCCAATCAATGGATGATATAGCTTGCGTAATAGCGCATCCACCTTGCTGATACAATAATGGTACACGGTTTGCAAACCTCAGTATCTTAACTGGTTCATCTGGTGGTAGTTTACCGCCATATACTAACCCCACTTCTACTTGAA
This sequence comes from uncultured Thermoplasmatales archaeon, assembly GCA_964499875.1. Classification (GTDB taxonomy): domain Archaea; phylum Thermoplasmatota; class E2; order DHVEG-1; family DHVEG-1; genus B44-G15. Next base: position 1,913 of record CAZCPZ010000233.1, read on the forward strand.
ACGGGTTTCCAGCATAAGCTGTTGGTGGTCGAGAAACAGTGACGATAAACTCTGGTGAAATCTCTTGTGTCTCATGTCTTAGACTACGCTTAATGAGTGTCTCCCCAATGGGTGAGAGGCAATCTGTTGGTGGAGACATGATCTTTACTTTCTTAAAAGCCTTATGTAGAGCTAGGAGTTCCTCTCTAGTCATCCTCTTAGGATTAAGGTTTTTATCTAGGTTTGCTTCTCTGCATACTAGTTCCGCTGTTTTACTACCCATGCTGCTAAACTCTGTTGTCAGGAAAGAAGAGAGTTTCCTAGTTTTAGTGGATTTAGCCATCTTTATAAGTGTACCAAGTTCTATACCATACGGGTGAGGTTTAATCTCAATGCTCTTCTTAGGTAGTGTATCCGCTGTTCTCTCAAATACATGGATTGTTCCATCTACTTCTCTATAAGTAATCTCAGCGTGAGGATTAACTATGGATGTACTCTTCAAATACTCGTATACAAATCTTTTACCTCGCATATAGTCTACTATAAGTGGTATCTCAATTCTTGTACCAGTTGGTTTCTCCCAGTGGACGGTGTAGCTACTCAGTATCTCCGCTCGATTCTTATTTGTATCAATAGCTAGTTCCATGACAACAGCTGGTTTATCTCTACTAGTTTTAGATATAATCCTAGTGTGTTTACCAGTTGTTAGTTGACCATATAATACTACTGCAGAGATACCTATACCTTGTTGTCCCCTGCTTTGTCTAATAGAATGGAATCTTGAACCATATAGTAGTCTCCCAAATACATGCTGTATCTGGTTTTTAACAATCCCAGGTCCATTATCCTCAATAATGAGTAGATACTCATTTTCTTCTTCACCTTTGTGTATCTCAACTAGTATATCTGGTAGTATATTTGCTTCCTCACAGGCATCAAGACTATTATCCACTCCTTCTTTAACACTAGTTACAAGCGCCCTCGTTGGATTCCCAAAACCTAGTATATGCTTGTTTCTCTCAAAGAACTCTGCTACGGATATCTCTCTCTGCTTCTTCGCTAATTCCTCAGCGGTTACTCGTTGTGTTGTCATAACTGTTATCCCCTCTTCATTCATCTGAGTGCATCCCCAGGAACCTGTAATTGAAAACGTAATTATAAAATTATTCTCCACAAAAAGTGGGGCTAAATAGACGGAAAGTGTTTTAGATTACACTATAGTGAGTACTTCACATTGATATACAT
>CAZCPZ010000234.1:0-3118 GCA_964499875.1 uncultured Thermoplasmatales archaeon
TATTAGGGTTAATTATACTAATAATCTCTATAATAGTTGAGCAGCAGAGGAATAAAAAAGAGAATCTAAGTAAGATTAGTAAGGAGGATTTGGAACCATGATCCTCGTAAACACAGACTTTGTACCAGGTAAAAAAATCAAGGAAACCCTAGGTTTAGTGAGAGGTAATACAGTTCAAGCTAAGCATATAGGTAAGGACATTAAAGCTGGTCTTAGGAATATAACTGGTGGAGAAATCAAGGAGTACACTGAGATGTTAGCTGAGGCTAGAGAGATTGCTTTGAATAGAATGATTGAGAAAGCAGAGAAACTAGGAGCAGATGCGGTTATTAATGTAAGGTTTATGACCTCCGCTATCATGGGTGCAGCAGCAGAGATACTAGTATATGGAACAGCAGTGAAGTTAGAATGACTATAGTTAAGATAACTCTCTATGTATTTGGCTTAGCCTCCCATTAAATCCCGGTCTATCTAGGTGGATAAAATACTCCTGGTAATACATAATCCCATGATTAAATCTCTGATATGTATAACGACTGGTTTGATATTCCTAGTGATATATTTAAGGTTTAAGGGTTGATGAGTCTATGCCAAAGGTGACTATTACTTTAAGCGAGGAGATATGGCGTTGGTGGAAGGAGAATCCTTGGATAAATCTTTCTCAGCTAGCTGAGAGAGAACTTCAGAGACTCAAAGCCTTGGAGGAGAGAGTCCTTGGAACTTGCCCGAGGTGTGGTAGTGAGAAACTAAGGTTTGATGGAAAGATTTTTAGATGCGCGAAGTGTGGATATGAGTATAGATAAGAGTAGGAAAACAAAGTTTTGCCCTATGTGTGGTTCATCTAATATAGAATGGGTTCTCCCTCAGACTTGGTCGAAGTGGGAGTGTAGAGACTGTGGATACATTGGTTCTTTTATCATTGAGGATAGTAGTATAGCTGAGGAGATTCGAAGGGATTACTTGAAGAGGATGAAGGATGGTGATGAGAAGTGATGGTAACTACAACTGAGAGTATACCTGGTAGAGAGGTTAGAGAAGTACTTGGTGTTGTCTTTGGTAGTTGTGTGCAAACCAAGCATATAGGTAAGGATATAGGTGCTAGTCTTAGGACGATAGTCGGCGGGGAAGCAAAGGGTTACACTGAGCTTATGGAGGAAGCTAGGCGTACTGCTATGCAACGTATGATTGAAGAGGCAAAGAAACTTGGAGCAGATGCTATTATAGGTATGCGGTACGCAACTGCTCAGACAATGCGTGGTGCAGCAGAGATTATAGCATATGGAACAGCTGTTAGAACCTTCTAAATTTGGGAGGTTAAAGGGTCTATGGTTGCTGTAGAGGTTAGGAATCTAGTGAAGAGGTATAGGGATACTGTAGCGGTTAAAGGTGTTTCTTTTGATGTAAAGAGTGGAGAGATTTTTGGTATCATTGGTCCTAATGGTGCCGGTAAAACAACTATTCTAAGGATACTATCAACGCTTCTAAGGGTTACATCTGGTAGTGTGAAGATACTTGGTTATGATGTGGAGAGAGAAGCTGGAGAGGTTAGAAAATTAATTGGGTATCTACCAGAGGATGCAGGGGCTTATAGAAATCTAACTGGTCGAGAATATCTAAGGTTTATTGCAAACTTTTTTACTAGAGACAAGGTAGATGAGTTGGTTGAGAGAGGAGTTAGTATAGCTAAGCTTGGTAGTAGGATAGATGATAAAATCGATGATTATAGTAAGGGTATGAAACGACGTTTACTTATTGGTAGGACACTTATGAGTAAACCTAGGTTAGCGGTACTTGATGAACCAACTGCTGGGTTAGATGTACAGAATGCACAGGAAATCAGGAGGATTATAAAGGATTCTGTGAAAAATGGGGCCACTGTGGTTTTATCATCTCATAACATGTTGGAAGTAGAGTATCTATGTGATAGAATCATATTGCTTGATAAGGGTGTAATAGTTGAAGAGGGAACACCTAGTGGTTTAATGGAAAGGTATCAAGCTAGGAATATTGAGGAAGTCTTTATGAGTGTGGTTTCATGAGTGCACTAGGGAATATTATAAGGAAGGAGATGAGGGAGTTGCTTACACCTGCTACTTTGTTACCAATTATATTTATGTCTCTCTTGTTTGGTTCAATGGGTCAGATGATGAGTGATGTAGGGGAGCGGTTGGAGGAGAAACCAGTTATAGGAGTAATTAATGAGGATAATGGAGTTTTATCTAATCTAACCTTTGAGATTCTATGTAACCATACAAGTATTGTTTATAATTCATCGAATAGTGTTGTTGAGGATGCTTTAAGAGAGGTTGAGGAGAGAAGTGGTGTTGCATTAGTTCTCATACCAAGAGGTTTCACTTCCTCTATACTGGATGGTGAACCTGGTAGATTAGAGGTTTACTGGATTATACGCGGAGTAGGGTTACTTGATACTGTTTCAACTGCTACTCTAGAGAAGGTGTTCTCTCTGATCCACCATGAGGTTGCAAGAGAGCTGATAGATAGGAATTCTTCTCTGAATTCATCTTTTGTTCTATCTCCTATGAGTGAGGATGAAACCACTTATTTGAAAGGTGAGAAACTAGTTGGTGTCTCACCTAGTGAGATAATCGGTGTTTTCTCATCTCAATTCACTATGACACCAATTATTATGATGATGATCATAATACTGGCTGGTGGAATGGTTATATCATCTATGGCTCTTGAGAAGGAGAATAAGACTTTGGAGATACTGTTAACATTACCTGTTAAACGTGGTAGTATAGTTTCTGGGAAGATCATCGCTAGTGCCATCGTGGGTTTACTATTAGCATTAATCTATATGATGGGTATCGGTTTCTATATGAATACTATGAGTTTTAGTGGAGGAGGAACAATTCTTAGTTTCTCTCTAACAATGAGTGATCTATTACTAATAGCTTTATCATTGTTCGTAGCATTAATTGCGGCTTTATCCATGTGTATGCTACTAGGTGTTTTCGCTAAAAACTATAAGAGTGCACAAGCTCTTACTTTACCTGTAACTATGCTCACATTACTACCTATGCTTACAACTATGTTCCTTGATTTTGATACTATGCCATTATGGTTGAAGATTATTATTTTCCTGATACCGTTTTCT
>CAZCPZ010000235.1:0-2172 GCA_964499875.1 uncultured Thermoplasmatales archaeon
GAGTAGTTGGTCTTGATACTGTCAATACTATTGTTATAGTTGGAATGGTTATGTTTGGAGCAGCATATAAGGAGGTTATCTATATTGATGTAGCCATAGTCTATGCTTTATTATCCTTTATATCAACATTGTTTATAGCTAAGTATCTTGAGGGGGGAGAATACTAGATGATTGGAGTGGTTATTGATTACATAGTTTATATCTTCATGGGTATCGGCTTAGTTTTCATGTTCCTAGGTGGTCTGGGTTTAATTAGGATGCCTGATGTTTATACTAGGTTGCATGCTGGTACAAAGTGTACTACTTTTGGATCAATCTTCCTGGTTTTATCTGTTGTAATAGTTGGTTTAAAAACCTGGTACCTGGGGGATGTTAATGGTTCTGTGTTAGCGATTCATAGTGTTATAGCACTTATTGCTATACTCATCACTAATCCAACTGGTGCTCATGCTATTGCTAGAGCTGCTCATAGGAGTGGTGTTAAACCAGTGAAAGCTGTTGTAGATGATTTAGAGAAGAAGGAGGAGGGAAAGAGATGATTATTGAAGCTTTACATGTAATAGTTCCTATTCTCATTGTACTTACATCAATAGTTGCTGTGGTACTTAGGGATCTACTAGCAGCTACTATTGCTCTTGCTGCTATGAGCCTATTGTTATCCCTAGAGTTTTATATACTTCAGGCTCCTGATGTAGCTATTGCTGAAGCAGGAGTTGGTGCTTGTCTCACTACAGCTATACTAGTTTTAGCTATTCGAGCTACAAGTAGAATGGAGGAGAGTTAAGGTATGGAGAAGAGGGATATAGCAGCTATAGGTTGCCTCACTGTTGTAACAGTTATACTGGTTTTCACAGCTCTACTCATGCATCCCTTTGGTTTACCAACTGCTTATAGGATGGATCAATACATTATTGATCATACTCAGAATGAGTCTGGTGCTAATAATGGTGTAACAGCTGTAGTATTTGATTACAGAGGTTTTGATACCCTTGGAGAGGCAACAGTGCTTTTCACAGCAGTAGCAGGAGTGGTTCTTGTGTTTAGGAGGGTGAAGAAGAGATGATGTCGAAGATTGTTAGAACAATAGCTGGTATAACCTTCCCCTTCACTTTAATCTATGGCTTATATGTTATTGCTCATGGTCATCTAACACCTGGTGGTGGATTCCAAGGTGGAGCTATTGTTGCATCTGGTTGCGCTCTACTAGTTATAGCTTTTGGTTCAAAATGGATTATGAAGAGAATTGAGGAGCATCATCTATCAATCTTTGAGAGCCTAGGGGCACTAGGGTTTATAATTGTTGCATTCCTAGGTTTAGTGTTCGGTGGTGTATTCTTTGCAAACTTTATAGCTGGTACACCTATGCTCTTTGGTGGTATACCTAGTTCCCCAGTTGCTGATATAAATACTGGTGGTACACTACCTTTGATGAACTTCGCTGTTGGACTCAAGGTTATAGCTGGTTTATTCGCTATTGTAGTAGTTATGGCTTATGCTATATTTAGGGGGGAGGATGAAGAATGATTGCAAATATTCCATTCCTAGCAGTTGTAGCATTAGTGGTTATTGGTCTTGCAACAGTAGTGTTGAAGAGGAATCTAATTAAGATGGTTATAGGTGTAACAATCCTTGAGAGTGGTGTAAACCTATTCTTGATAACCCTGGGTTATCGAGAAGGTTCTGTTGCTCCTATATATACTGCTTCTCCTGGTGGGATCATGGCTTATCCTGTTCCACAGGCTCTTACACTAACGAGTATTGTTATAGGTGTAGCTGTACTAGCTTTGATGTTATCCTTAGTTGTTTTCATTTATAAGCATCGTGGGACACTAGATGTTAGGAAACTTGGAGGAGGAGAGGAGGAATGAGTATCATGGAATTCCTACTTGAGCATTCCCCTGCTTTGATAGTAGCGGTACCATTACTAGGTGCTTTCCTTACACCACTTGTGAGTAGAGTTAATGATAAAGCTAGGAATCTATTTGTGATTGTAATACTAGGTTTAACACTCCTCTTAGTAGCGTTGTTGGCTTCTGATGTACTCGCTGGTAATATCCATACCTATGTGTTTGGTGATACAAAGGCTACTGTTTTATCAAAGACTGTTATCCGTATATTGTTTGAGGTTGATGCTCTTAGTATATTCATGGCTATTATAGCTGTAGTATTAGC
>CAZCPZ010000235.1:2182-3105 GCA_964499875.1 uncultured Thermoplasmatales archaeon
ATGCGAAGCTTGTTGGACAAATTGTAAAGGAAGAAACTGGTCAAGAGAAATATTATACCTTACTGCTTTTAATGACAACTGGTATCCTTGGTATGGTTTTAACTGGTGACCTCTTCAACTTCTTTGTATTCCTAGAGATTGCTTCTATTGCTTCTTGTGCCCTGATAGCTTTCTGGAGTAATAAAGCTAAGGCTGTTGAAGCAGCTTTTAACTATATGGTTATTAGTACTATTGGTGCTCTCTTTGTATTATTCGCTATAGCATTACTATATGGTGAGTATGATGCTTTGAATATAGCTAAGGTTGCCTCTAAGATTACACCATCAACCTTCTCCTTCATAGATAAGATTGCTCTAGTACTTTTGCTAGTGGCTCTCGCTATGAAGGGTGGTATCGCACCTATGCATATGTGGTTACCAGATGCTTATGGTAGAGCACCTGCCACTATCTCTTTGATACTAGTTGGTGCTACACAAGCTAGTCTCTATGGAGTCTTCAGGGTATGCTTCACCTTGTATGGTAATGTTATCCAACTACCAGAGGTATCTCTAGGTTGGATTATGGTTATCCTAGGAGTCGCTACTATGCTCATCGGTGTATTCCTAGCGATGATACAAGTGGATTTCAAACGACTAATAGCTTGTGGAGCATTAGCAGAGCTGGGTTATATGATACTGGGAGTTGGTACTGGTCTCACTATCCTAGCTAACCCTGATATAAGTTTTAATTCTGCACCCTATGCTATGCAAGCAATGAAGGGTGGAGTATTCCATATAATCAATGATGCATTAGACGTTGGATTATTATTCCTAGTAGCAGGGGCAGTATACTATGTTACGAGAGAAACCTCTCTCAACAGACTAGGTGGTTTAGCTAGGAATATGAAGTATACTACAATCTTCTTCCTAATAGGTTTACTAGCG
>CAZCPZ010000236.1:0-3071 GCA_964499875.1 uncultured Thermoplasmatales archaeon
TTTTCCTTGAATTTTTTAATTTCTTGAGTAACATCTGCAATTCTTAGTTCAATTAGTGTTACATCTAGTGTATCTGCGACTCTTCTTTTAACACTCTTAGGTAAACCTTTTCTTATTAAAATGTAGTCATCGTTGGCTCTACAGAATACACCTATGTTTGGGTTCTCATTGAAGTCTAATCTTTGGAAATGGGGGCGCTGCGTTTTATCTCTCATATTGGAAACCCTCTATTTCTTGATAGAGCTACCAAGGGATATTTATATCTTCAGGTTGAGTTTCATAGTTTCCGTATTCTATAATCAGTCCATTTACCAGTGGAGTAGTCTTTGACGAGTAGATCACTAGCAGAGGAAACCTCACCTCTAGCTTGAGCAACTAATATACCGCTATTACCCATGTTCATATAACGTTGGGAGGAGAATATTGTGATGCATTTATCATCAAATATTGATGTACCTAGTAAGTGGTAATCATGTCCTCTTATAAATAGGGAGGACTCGGTGTTTCTAAGGAATCTATTTAGATCTTCCTTTGTGAATTTTTCTCCTACCCCTCGATCTACTGGTGAAACAATGGGATCACTCCATACTAGGGGTATTAGAGTTGAAACACTGTTTTTATCTAAGGACCTAAGCGAAGCTAATGAGGTATCCCTTAGTATTCCACCGTGAGCTGCTATGACACTGTTTCCTTTAAATATTATTGGTAGATTATAGAATACTTTGGTGAATTCTTCATGTAATCTTGGTGAACCAAATTTTTGTGTGATTTCCCATTTAAACTCGTATGGGTAGCATGGTATTATATAGTTACATTCATGGTTTCCTTTGAGTAATATGATATCATCTGGGTAGAGGGTTTTTAGAATTATGAGATAAGTAATGGTGTAGATGGATCCCCATTCAATAGGTTCACGATCAATATAGTCACCTAGGAATACTAGTAGGCTTTTTCCTAGGAATGTATCTATGATTGCTTTAGTTGTATTGAAGTCTCCGTGTATATCTCCCACGAATGTTATGATAGAGGAATCCTTCTCAATAAAGGCTTTTTCCTCTTCTAGTACATCAACAGCTTGATGTATGTAATCTTTGATTTCCTCCTCAGTGAGATGAGGAATCCCTTCCCTTAGTTCGTTTATATCCATGTTAATTTTGGTAATAATTTATGAGGGGGGATTTAAGTATGTTTCCATTTGATGTGAATGAAATTTGAGATGAGAAGAGATTTTTATAGTTTTTAGTGTAGAACTACTTCTTCTCCTAGGTATTCTTCTAAGGCTTTCTTTACTTCAACTATGTATGTCATTGCTGGTCCTCCTCCCATTAGCATCGCTACAGCTGCTGCTTCTAGTATCTCTTCCTTTGTAGCCCCAGCGTTCAATGCTTTTTCGACGTGTATCGCTATACAATACTTGCATCTCGCTGTTATAGCTGTCCCTATAGCTATCAGCTCCTTGGTTTTAGTATCAAGTACTCCTTCCTTGAGCACTGAGCCCATGAATTCTTTAAAATGCCTCATACTCTCTGGTTGCTCTCTGGACATGAGTTTCAACATTTCCATAACTTGATCTACAGATTCTTTCATCTCTCCCATATTCATCACTTCTTCCTAGTTTTCTTTATCGGTTTTGCCTTTATATAGGTACTGGATGGAATACAGATCTTAGCATACTATCAGAGTAAAATTAAGCTGTATTAGGCTCCTCCCTCTCCTAAGTGAAGTAACTTGACTAATTTTGTGTGGGAAACAGTTGTTAATGTGTTGTTTGTTAACAATAGTTGAGGTGGAGATATAGTATGTTTGTGAGGGATGTTAGAGACTATGGGGATATAAAGAGTATAGATAATGCTATTCTTAAAGAGTTACTTCATCCTAGTAGAGACAAGATCAATGTGGGTTATAGTATTGCTTATGCAAGAGTTAAACCCGGTGAGGAAACTCTTCTACATAGGTTGAAGGAGAGTAGTGAAGTATACTATATATTGGAGGGTGTAGGAGAGATGTATGTAGATGGTGAGAAGAGAAAGGTGTTTCCTAATCAAATAATCTATATTCCTCCAAACTCTATTCAAAAAATAGGAAATATAGGTGAAACAGATTTGGTTTTCCTCTGTATTGTTTATCCTCCTTGGAGAAGTGAGGATGAGGAACTAGTGAAATAAAAAACTGGTTAAAAAACCCATTTGATCTCCTGAATAGATGGATGCCAATCGAAGTTCTTCTTCTCTACATAGTATGGTACACCTAGTTTCCATAGGATCTTAAATTTTAATCCAATATAATCACTCCAGTAGTTTCCATCCCATCTATTTCTATCATCATCCCTGGCATTATGAGCATTACCTTATTGTTACTTAGAATCTGGTTATTCTTTGATCTATTACCAGTGTAGATACCATAGTGTTCATTGAAACATATATCATTATTCCTAAGGATGTTATTGTAGGATGCAACAATTTGTGGACCATGTTCATTATACAATATCTTATTCCTCTCTATCCTACAATCATCTGTGTGATATAGGAATACGCTATACCAGTTCTTATGGAAAGCATTGTTTTGTATACTACTACCATCGCATCTATCAAGCCATAGTGTATACCATCGATTAGTGGAGAAGTTGCTATTCTCAATGATTAGCTGATTAGATGCCTCTGCCCATACACCATACCAGTTATCACAGAATTTATTCTCTTTGATTAGGCAGTTTGAGGATTCTTCTAGGAGTAATGCATATTTACATTTACTGAAGCTATTATTATAGATTCCTCCATGTGCTGCCTCCTCTAATATCACCCCGTAGTATGATTCTATTTCACTGTTTTTGAGTATGAAGCTAGGGGCTAGGCATTTTATAGAGTAATCCCATCCTAGAATGTTGAAACCATCTATAGTGGAGGAGGATTCTAGATTAAAGTAGCCTATTAGTGTTGCATTTCTTGATATAACGGTGAGTTCCTTGGTTACAGTCACATTCTCATGGTATATCCCTTCTAGAACAATTATAGTATCTCCATCAACAGCATCATCAACTGCTTCTTGTATACTACTATAGTTCCCTAGTCCAG
>CAZCPZ010000237.1:0-3065 GCA_964499875.1 uncultured Thermoplasmatales archaeon
GTGGTTTCAAAGAGAAGAGTCTATCAAATATCTCTTTATTTGTTGCATACCAATTCTCCCAGTGCCGCATCTCTTCTTTAAGTCTATTACACTCTTTCTCTGTTTCCTCGTATAAGTGGTACAGCTTTGTTAACCTCTCTTTTTCCTTCTCGTATTCCTTTGCAAGTTCATCGTATCTCTGGATCTGTCCTTCTAGTTGCTTTAATCGTTCTACTTCCTGCTGCAGTGTTTGTATCTGGTTATCCCTCTCTCTAAGAGTCTCTTGTAGGTTTCTATTCTCCTCCTCTAGTTTATTTTTAATATTGTTTAATTCCTCTAACTGTTGATGATATTGATTCAATTGATTCACTTGATTTGTATACTCATTAAGTCTCTGCTGAAGGTCATTTACTTGGTTTAACAACTCTTGTTTCTCAACCTCTAGTTTATCAACTCTCTCCTGGTACTCATGGAGTTTAGCTTCTGTCTTAGAAAGCTCTTCCTCTTGGTGTTTATAGGCATCCCATAGCTTAATTAACCTCTCCTTCTCTTTTTCTAACTCATCACTATACTTCTTAGCTCCCTCAAATGCTTCTTCTTTCTGTCTCTCAGCCTCCATGAGTAACTCTTCATATCTTCGAATAGTAGATGTAATCTCTTTTAAAGCCTCAACATCAAGCATTGTTTTAATCTTAGAGAGCTCCTCAGTGTTTTTAACGAAGGATAGCTTTATATTATCGATCTCATCCATAGCTTGACGAAGCCTTTGTTCAAGTGAGTTGATCTCAAAGGAGCTGCTCACACCTCTATTTTCCTCACTCATATTCATGTACCTCCCACAAATAAAGGAGTGATATTAGAAATGAGGTTGAAGCTATTTAAGAGTTGTTATATTGTGAAGAAACAATATTTCTATTTAACGTGAAACATAATTTTTAAAGAAGCCCCATAAAATTCTATGAATTTATATTAAACCGGTAACCTAATAAACTACCTATTTGTTTCTATTTCCTGCAGTGGAAGGAGCCTCTAGGAGGAGAGATTGGATGGGTTTATTTGGAAAAACGGGTTTAGCAGGGATAATTCACCGTATCTTCGGTAAGAAACATGCTAAGATTGGTATCTATGGTCCACCAAATGTCGGTAAAACAACGCTTGCTAATAGGATTCTAATGGATTGGACCGGTGATATAATGGGTACAGTATCCGAGATACCACATGAGACTAGGACAGCTAAGTGGAAGAAGAATATAAAGATCGAGAATGGTAGCTCCTCTCTATACTTTGATATAGTTGATACACCTGGTATAGCAACAAAGATTGACTATAAGGAGTTCATGAACACCTATGGACTCAGTAGGAAGGAAGCTAGGCAGAGAGCGAAAGAAGCAACAGAGGGAGTAATAGAATCAATAAGATGGCTTGAGGAATTAGATGGGGTTATACTAGTAATGGATTCAACTCAGGATCCATTCACGCAAGTAAACGTAACAATACTAGGAAACCTAGAAGCTAGGAATCTACCAGTACTAATAGCTGCAAACAAGATTGATATGGAGGATGCTAGTCCAGCTACTCTCAAAGCAGCTTTCCCTCAGCATCCCGTAGTACCAATTAGTGCATTAACTGGTTATAACACCGACATCCTGTACTCAACAATGGTTAAACACTTCGGTAAAAGACGTTGGTGGAAACGGAGGTGACATATTTATGGTTAAACGACAAAAAAAATCTATATCCATCAACCTTGTTTCAAAACAAAAACTAGATAAACTCAGCTCTCAAGAGAAACTAGATTTTATACTAAGGGAGATTAGACAGGGGAAAGTATTGGTTTTAGAACAAGGTTTAACACCACTTGAACAAACAGCTTTAATAGAGAAAACAATGAAAGAAATAGAGGAAGACGCATTTATAGGTATAGAGATGGATGGATACCTAAGAGAGGATAAAGCAACATTATTCAAAAGATTATTCGGAGTTATAAGGAAACCAGGTTTAACGGTTATTGGACCAGCGGATCTAATAAAAACTATTAGGAAAGATGAGAATATAATACAAACTGAGATTCTAGCGGAGAGGGGAGTATAAAATTATGCCTCATCAATGCCTTAAATGCGGAGAGATATTCAAGGATGGTTCACCAGAGTTACTTAGAGGATGCCCAAAGTGTGGTGGGAATAGATTCTTCTACACTAAGAAACCTCTTAGTGAAGAGGAGAGAGCTAAGATCAGTGAACAAATCGGTAAAGACTTCTATACACAGATACTAAACCTCCTAGGAGAGGATAAAGATTTAGTTGATAAAACAGGTAGATGGATAAAGATTAAACCTAGGGATATAAGGAAGGTTTTAAAGGATCATCTACCTCAAAATCAACTCAATGAAATGACACGGAGTGGAACCCAAGTTGAGGAGTTACCTGTAGAGGTGGAAGAGAAGTTTTCCTTCCTGAGTCACCCTGCTACTGTTGGTATAGATCCCCCTGGTAGATACGAGATTGATTTAAAGAGATTGTTAGAGAATGAACCCATTATTATACAGAAGGATGGGTCCTATATGATTCATCTTCCCTCTGCATTTAAACTACTTGATAAAAAAGCTTAGAGTCGAAGCCTCCTATGTAGTTTCACAACAGCTTCTACTGCAGATTTTGCTCTATCTATCCTATCCTCCGCCTGTAACCTAGTCATACCTGGACCAGTTATACCAAGACCAACTGGTTTATCATACTGTACCGCTAGATCCACTAGTTTCCTAGCAGTGTGTTGAATAACTACCTCATCATGCTCTGTTTCCCCTTCTATAACTGCTCCAAGAGTAATAACTCCATCTATATCCTTTCTTTCCAATAGTTTTTTAACAGCGAGTGGCATGTCAAATACACCTGGGACTTTAACTATCTGAGTGATCTCTCCTCCTAGGAATTGTGCGTGTTCCCTTGCTCGTTCAAGCATCATCATGGTTATATCATAATGGAATTCTGCTACTACAGCTCCAATCTTAATACCTTTATTTTGATTCATACTCTATCTCCTCTCTAAATTTTTTTACTATCTTATAGGTCCAACGTCTCTGAATCCTT
>CAZCPZ010000238.1:0-3034 GCA_964499875.1 uncultured Thermoplasmatales archaeon
AGTAGTACAAATATTTTAAATACATCTGTACTATTTATAGTACATGATTGATGAGTCTGTTTGGATTAGAATCATTAGAGATTATTCAGAGTTAGAGACATCGTTGATAAAGAGGAATATAAGATATGAGATACCAAGGGTTCAAAGAGCTTTATCAATAATAGGACCTAGACGTAGTGGTAAAACCTATCTGATGTTTCAGATAACTAGAGATATTGATATGGATAGAACTCTCTATGTGAATTTTGAGGATCCAAGACTAGTTGAAATAGAGAATAAGGATTTAATGAAAATGTTAGATGTCTACTACTCTATATACCCAGAGAATGCAAAGAAAACCTGTTTCTTCTTCCTAGATGAATTACAAAACATCCATGGTTGGGAGGGGTTTGTTAGATATCTATTAGATAGGAATCAAAAGGTTGTTTTATCCAGTAGCTCCTCCAAATTGTTATCAAAGGAGATAGCAACAGAGCTTAGAGGACGAACAATCACCATTAAAGTGTATCCCTTTACGTTTAGAGAAATTTTAGTGGCTAACAAACTAGAAACAACAGATTATCTATCCACGTATGAAGAGGCTAAGATAAAGAATCTTAGTAGAGGGTACCTTGAATGGGGTGGATACCCAGAGGTTATACTGAATCCTTCTCTTAGAAGAGAGATACTACGGGAGATATTAAATCTAACGATATATAGGGATATAGTTGAGAGATGGAAGATTCTTAATCTCAGGGTTTTGAGGTTGATGATGAAGATGCTAGCCTATTCCATGCATCTATCAATATCAAAGATCTATAATAATCTAAAGGGACTAGGTGTGGGAGTAGGTAAAACAACTGTTGCTAACTACCTAGAGTACTTGGAGGAGAGCATGGTTTTCCATAAACTCTACGTGTATATGAAATCTTACAAGAAACAGGAATTACTTGGTTTCAAATCTTATCTCGTTGATAATGGTTTACTCAAGATACAGGGTGTAGAAGATAAATCTAGGTTACTAGAAAACTTGGTATTCACTGAGTTATTAAAGAAAGGTTACGAGCCCAATAATAGCATCTTCTACTACAAAACTAGAGATAACAGAGAGATAGATTTCCTATTGAAAGACGATGATAAGTTAAACCTCTTAGAGGTAACATATGATATAGATAATGAACATATAGGTAGGTTGTTTGATGCCATGAGTGAACTCAAGATTAAAAAGGGTATTATAGTTACTTGGGATACCATGGATACTATTAAAAGAAATAATATGGAGGTTAATGTTATACCACTGTGGAAATGGCTTATAACATAGTAATTCCTCCAGGAATTCTCAACAAGGATTTAATAACATTAAGATCGAGAAATAACACCACTAAGATTTAGGAAATGCTAACATAGGATTTGGGAAAAGTTTTACCACAAGATTTGGGGAAAATAGTTCTATATTACCATAATCTGGGATGAAACTGATAGGGATAAAGCTAAGTTTAACGTCTTGTTTTAAATTAGGGGTTACAGGATGTATAGAAGAAGGATTACTCAGGAGAGTTTCCATGATGATGGTATAGCTAGTTGTTTATATGGAGAATATACTAAGTTATAGGAAAATGAAATACTGGGTTTTTGGAAAAGTTCTATCACGAGACAGGGGGTTTTATATTTACCATGAAATTGAGAGTACCTTGTAGTGACTTGTCATGATGGGTTGATTCTATGGAGATATGGCATATTATAAATGGACACATTTATATACTGTGTTGTTATAACTCTATTTTATGGAGGAACTACTCCATAGGTATAATCCATGGTGGACAGGAGAATACAAGGCTCCAGGTATTATCAGAGATAGATATATAAATGAATTATATAAACTCAGAGATACCCCAGATGTTGTTCTAATAACGGGTTTAAGGCGAGTTGGTAAAACAACGATAATGCATCAACTAATAGAGGTATTACTCGGAGAGGTAGATGCCCATAGAATATTCTATGTCTCATTGGATAACATAGCTCTTCGAGATTATAATATAATTGATATAGTGGAGGAGTATAGGAAACTACATGTTCTAAGACATAGAGATTTCATCTACTTATTCCTAGATGAGGTGCATTTTAAAGAAGATTTTGATCTTCAATTGAAGAATCTCTATGATATGGGTAATGTTAAGATCTATGCTTCAGGTTCTGGTTCTCTAGAAATAACAATGAAGAGTCCTTATCTCACTGGTAGACAAAGAATAGTTAGGGTAAACCCTTTAGATTTCACAGAGTTTATAAAGTTTAGAATGGTTGATTTAAAACCTGAGGATTACCATCTCTACCCAAAATTAGCAGAGGATTATGTTAAAACCGGTGGTATGCCAGAGTATGTGAAAACAGAGGATTTAAATTATCTACAGTCACTGATTGATACTATAGTGTATAGAGACATAGCTGGTAGGTATGGTATAAGGAATTTTGATAACCTCATGGATATATTAACCTTGATTGCTAGGAGTGTTGGTACACCTATTAGTTATAGGAGGATATCTAGGATACTCGGTGTATCTAAAGATGAGGTACGAAAGATAATCTCTCTTTTCACATATACTGGGCTTATCCATATAGTGGAGAGGGTTGGTAAAACCTCAGAAAGATTGGTTGCTCCAAAAAAATTTTACCTTGGTGATACAGGTTTCTTCGCAGTATTAACTGATAATATAAACCTCGGTTCTCAGGTAGAAAACATGGTGTATTTGAAGCTTAGGGAGAAAGGTGGTGTAAGATATTATCATACCTCGGGTTATGAGGTTGATTTTATAGTTGGAGATAAGGCTTATGAATCAAAATACCGTGATGAAATAGATGGTTTAGATAATATTAGGAAGCTAAGAGGATATGAGAAAATAGTGGTAACAAAAAACTTGGAGAGAGAAGAAGATGAAATAAAATACATTCCACTCTGGCGTTTCCTAAGATCAGGACTATGCTAAAAAGGAGTTAAATCGTTAGTGATTCTCAGAGCCTTAGGATCCAGGGGAGTGATACCACCAAAATTCGGGAAAAC
>CAZCPZ010000239.1:0-3034 GCA_964499875.1 uncultured Thermoplasmatales archaeon
ATATATATCTGCTATCTCCATAACACCTGCTTTAAGAGTTTGAACAGCATCTCCAAGTCCTGGGACAATTACTACTAGTGTAGTATCAGCTATCTTTATTATATCAACCTCTGCCTGCCCTACACCAACTGTTTCAACTAGTATAATATCTTTACCAGAAGCATCTAGTATTTCTATTACATCATACACTGCTCCAGCTAACCCCCCTAGCATCCCTCTAGTACCCATACTTCTTATGAAAACACCTGGATCCAATGTAAGCTCTGTCATCCTAACTCTATCCCCAAGTAATGCTCCACCTGAGAATGGACTAGTGGGATCTATAGCTATAACACCTACTTTTTTACCCTCTCTCCTATAGTATCTAGTGAGCTCCGCTATTAGTGTGCTTTTACCACTTCCCATGACACCTGTTACACCGATTACGTGAGCAGAACCAGTGTGTTTATGTATCTCCCTCATCAACCTCGATGCTTCCTTAGAGTGGTTCTCTACTAGTGTTATCATCCTAGCTATTGCTCTCGGGTTACCATCTAATACTTGTACTACAAGATTATCTACCATACCGTTCATCCTACTCTTTAAGTTTAACATTTTTCTCTATAAACTCAACTATTGTATCAGTAGGTGTCCCTGGACCAAATACTTCTGCGATACCAATCTCTTTAAGCCTAGGTACATCATCCTCCGGTATGATACCACCTGCTACTACTAGTACATCCTCCATTCCTTTCTCTTTGAGGAGATTCATTATATCCTTAAATAGAGTCATATGAGCACCTGATAGTATACTTAAACCTATTACATCAACGTCTTCTTGCACTGCTGTCTCCACTATTATCTCTGGTGTTTGATGTAAACCAGTATATATCACTTCCATACCAGCATCTCTTAGAGCTCTAGCTACTACTTTTGCTCCTCTATCATGACCATCTAATCCTGGTTTCGCTATCAATACACGAATCTTCCTTTCCATACTAAATCAACTCCAACTCATATCTCCTAGTATAAGATGGGTTCCTTGTATTCTCCAAATACATCTCTGAGTACTTGACATGTTTCACCTAGAGTAGCATAGCTTTTAACGCAATCTAATATATATGGCATTAGATTCTCATCTTCTCTCTCAGCTGCTCTCCTAAGACGCTGAAGGTTTCTTTGAACCTTAGTGTTGTCTCGTTCTTTTCTAAGTTTCTGAAGTCTCTCTATCTGTCTCCTCTCTCCCTCTTCATCTACTTTGAGTATAGGTATCTCTATTTCCTCATCTATCTGATACTTGTTTACACCTACTATAATCCTTTTTCCTTCATCAATCTCTCTCTGATACCTATAGGCTGCTTCTGCTATCTCCCTCTGGAAGAACCCTTTCTCTATAGCTGGTATAACACCTCCTAGTTGCTCTACTCTATCGAAATACTTGTAGGCCTCCTCCTCCATCTGCTCAGTAAGCCACTCTATATAGTATGATCCACCTAAGGGATCAACAGTATTAGTGACACCGCTTTCTTCTGCTATAATCTGCTGCGTACGGAGAGCTATTCTAACTGCTTTCTCAGATGGTAAAGCAAGTGCTTCATCCATAGAGTTTGTATGCAAGGATTGTGTTCCACCGAGTACTGCTGCAAGTGCTTGTAGTGTTACTCTAATAATGTTTATCTCTGGTTGCTGCGCTGTTAGTGTACAACCAGCTGTCTGTGTATGGAATCTCATATACATGGATCTAGGTTTCTTAGCTCCTAGTTTCTTAAGTTCTCTAGCCCATATACGACGAGCAGCTCTATACTTAGCGATTTCCTCGAAGAAATCATTATGAGCGTTGAAGAAGAAACTTAGTCTTGGTGCAAATTGATCTATCTCAAGACCTCTAGCCATAGCTGCTTTCACATACTCCAATCCATCTAGTAATGTGAAAGCTAATTCTTGTACAGCAGTGGAACCAGCTTCTCTAATATGGTATCCACTTATACTAATGGTATTCCACTTGGGTACATACTTGAAGCCGTATTCGAAGGTATCTACTATTAGACGCATAGATGGTTCAGGCGGGAATATATAGGATTTCTGAGCAATATATTCCTTGAGGATATCGTTCTGTATGGTTCCACCGATCTGTGTTTTATCAATACCTTGTTTCTCAGCATTAGCTATATACATAGCCCATATAATCGCAGCTGGACCATTAATAGTCATAGAAGTAGTAATCTTATCAAGGGGTATACCATCAAATAGTATCTCCATATCTCTTAGTGAGGATACTGCTACCCCACATTTACCGAATTCTCCTCTAGCAAATGGGTGATCGGTATCATAACCATATAGTGTTGGGTAATCAAAAGCCACGCTGAGACCTGTTTCACCATGCTCCAGTAGATACTTGTATCGCTTGTTGGTTTCCTCAGCTGTTCCAAAACCAGCGAACTGCCGCATCGTCCAAATACGGCCTCTATACATAGTTGCATGAATTCCTCTTAGAAATGGATACTCTCCTGGGAAACCAATATCCTCTAGGTAATCTAAATCCTCTATATCTGTTGGTAGATAAACCGGTTTTATCTTTATACCAGAGAGTGTAGTGAATTCTTTTTTACGCTCGGGTTTTATCTTAAGTAATGGTTGATAACAATTCTTCTTCCATTCCTCCTCACGTTCCCTTATCCCTCTAAGTGTTTCTCTATCAAACATTCTTCTCGACCCCCTCTCAGTAATCTATACCCTTCCTAGCTAGTACTCCTTTCTGATATGGATGTTTAATCTCTAACATCTCAGTTACTAGATCAGCATTCTTTATTATCTCAGGATGCGCATATCTACCTGTTAATACTAACTCTAAATCCCTAGGTTTATCTCTCATGAGTTTAAGTACTTCATCTAGTGGTATTAGATTATAATCCACAGCCACATTTATCTCATCTAATATAATCATATCATACTTGTTTCCCATGATCAGTTTTTTTGCATACTCAAAACCTTCTCTAGCCATTTTGATATCGATTTCCTCAGGGTTTTCTTTTGATACAAACTCATCTCTACCATG
>CAZCPZ010000240.1:0-3015 GCA_964499875.1 uncultured Thermoplasmatales archaeon
GTGATTATCAACAATTAGAATAGGAGTTCCATGATGAGCAGCTAGATAAGCTGCTGGACCAATAAATAAAGCACCTTTATATTCACCAGCTGGTTTAAGCTCAGCTACATACCAATAAGTCCATGGATCAATAGTAGTAAAGATAACATCGTTACTACCAGTTTTATCTCTAATCACATCATATAACTCCTCTAAGGTATCATAGTAGTTGACTTCAAAAGAAGCCTTTAATTCATCTAACAACTTAGAATCGAGGTCGCTATTGATATCAACTATGTAGAGTTGTCTCACACCGAGTTTAAATAATGTCTCCTGGGTAATATAGGGTATATTAGAGTTGGAGATATAGAGAAGCGGGGAATTAATGATAGTAGCAAGAATACTTCCCTCTGCAGCAGAGGAAAAGGAATCTACTTCTACTCTTGATACCCTTTGATTCCAACTATACTCTACTTTAAACTCTACTGGAGTAGAGAGGTTACTCATAGCGAAAACAGAGATAGAGTAACATTCATCCTCTAAGCATTCTCCTAGTTGATCCAATCTTAATTCCTGGTAGCTTCTACTCTCATTAGCGGAGGATAAAACTTCTTCACCACTTGGCCCAATGAGTGAGAAACCTAGATGAACATTAGGATCATCCCAGGTTAACCGTAGTGTTATGTTTCTGCAACCAAAATATGGTTTATCTGGTAGAGGAAGGGTTACACCTGGGAACATATGTATATCAACATTATACTCTACTTTACGAATGTTAAATAAGGCTTCTAATAGGGAACCATATCTACCGAAATCTATGAAACCTATCTTGTGATGAACCTCTTGGAATCCATGTGTTGGAACATCAGTTACAGCTAGTCTCCATGGACCCTCTCTATAGACATAGGTTTCAGTTTTCTCTAAGTCCATACCAAATTTTTGATTCCAACCGAAAGTAGCTGCAACTTGCATCCAATCACCATTATATCTACAGAAGAGTTCAAGGTTAGGGTCACCTGGTGGAATCGTTACATTAACCACATTCTCAAAACCAGGTAGATTAATTGAGAAATAGAAACATGGATACCATAGACGAGCTTTAAGATACTTGTACTCCTCTGGAACTTCAAAGTCTCTATACTGGGGTGTAATCATGTTAACCTGAGGAACTTTGAAACTAAGTTTTTTAACCTGAGAAGGTGGTATCACACATTTTATGGAATTCATTATCTTGCTACTGTTAGTTAAAGGGTTTTCATTGATTACTGCTATTACTGCTTTATCACTATAACTCCAATCATGCAAAGCTATCTTAGAAGCAATACCATAAGGGTCACTACCACCAATAACAGTAACATTCCTAGAAGGCCATTGTCTAACCTTCTCCATAGGAACATTAATAAGAACCAAATCATCCAGCCTACCACCACAATAACTCATCCAATCCTCCATAAAATAATCCAAACCCTGACGAGCATTCAAACTACGCTCCTTATCATCCTCAACAGGATAAGAATCCTGATAAAACAAAAGAGGAAAAGAAAACAACCTAGAACCATCAGAGAAAACACTAGCAGGAACAGCAGCCAAATAAGAATAATCATCCAAGAAACCATCCTCATCAAAACCAACAAAAACAACCTTCTTCAAAGGAACAACAGATCTAAAAGAAGGCCCTCTATCAAAACCTTTTGCACTCAATTCACCTAGTGATGAGTTTGAAGCAGAGATGGTTACTAGAGTTACTAGGAGGATGCATAATATATGAGTAGAATTCCTCATGTAAACACCCCAAATCTTGTATAATATAGATTATATATAATTATTCTCTATGGAACTAATCTCCTTCTCAGTGCAAAAACCACACTGAGTACAACCAGGAGTACCACTATGATGAGTAACCAGTATATAGAGAGGGATTGTATCTTGTGTGGGTAACTAGTTGCTCCAAAAGGCATATGACCATCGATACATAAACCAGGGTTATATCTAAGAGGAGTTGTTTCTTCTATACTCCAATGGTTTTTCTCACTATATTTTGTACTTGGAATCCAAACTCTTAGATTAGGATCACCATATAAGCAAACATTCTCAGCCTTATCCCACCACCACTGTGGTTCCTCACCATTATATCCACCGCCACCTAGATAAAGAATACCTACATGAGCCATACCCTTAGCATATGCTTCTCCAATAGTGTCACCAAGTGCTATATCCCTAGGTATAGTGGCTTCCCAGAAACTACTATACCATGAAGTACCCCATGGATCAATAATCTGGAAACTTGAACCATGTCGCACCATAGCTAAGTGGAGATACTTATATGCTGGTAGACAAGCAGCTGTAATTAATCCACATGAATGAATATTATCTAGTGAGTCATCAATCTCAGTACCATTCCGTGGAACTGTTCCAAGGGGACTAAGGAAAGCAGAACCAACTATTCCATCATAGTAATCCTCAGTATCCTTAAGCCAATCTGGTGTAAATAATCTTATCAATGGTAAACTAGCAATTCTACCTATTATATCTAGTAGTGGTCTCTTCGCTGGTGCAAAGTCAAGTGCTGTTCTAATAATACCATTCCAGTTTGGATTACCAAGAAGCATCGGTATGATACCATGAATCTCTGTAGTCATAGTATCTGGTTCCTCTGTTGAACCAAGGAACCATTCATAACCCCTCCAAGGATTAGGTTCCCTGTTACTATAGAATATAGAGTTTGGATCAGGGAATCTAAATGATCCTCCATCAAAACTATCTCCATGAGTTCCAACAACCCATATCAAACAACCAGAGTTTAAGTTCTCCATGGTGATCTCAAAGTTTGTGGAGAAAACATTACTATACCCACATCTCCTCATATAGAATGGAACATAATCTGTCTCACTTAGATCAGGCCAGAAACTACCAGGTTCACCCTTGTATATTAGGTTTACTCCATCATCAATGGGATTATTAGAGTTTGTTACACCAGGTATAATACCATCAGCGCACTGGTATAGGAAACCCCAGTATTTACTTGCTCGTTCATTG
>CAZCPZ010000241.1:0-2986 GCA_964499875.1 uncultured Thermoplasmatales archaeon
TTCTTCAAGTAACTTCATTGGTTTACCGCAGCATACAAGTTCTCCCACGCCATCATGTATAACCTCTACTATATTACCACATACCTCACACTTATGTATCTCCAGTTTCTTAGTCATATCTTATCAACTCTTAATCTTCCTATGGCACATCCACCAGTCTAAACACTCAATCTCTCCTTTCTCAGCATCTTTAACTCTTTTCTCTGCCTCTTCTTCTGACATCGCTGGTGGAATTATAACGTGATCTCCAACAACCTCATTGTTAGGCCAATTATGTGGTATTGCAACACCATGTTTATCAGATACCTGTAAACCTTTTATCATCCTCAGTATCTCATCAACGTTTCTACCTAATTCCTGTGGATAATATAGCATTGCTCTAATGACACCCTTAGGATCAACGATGAATATCCCTCTCACCGTGTTACTACCCTTCGCTTCATGTATAAGACCTAGTTGATACGCTATATCCCCAGTATCATCTGCTATGATTGGATACTTTATCTCTACTGGTTTACCATCCACTTTAATATTCTCTTTTATCCACTCAACCCATTTTATATGACTAAACACTTGATCTATAGATAGACCTATGAGTTCTGTATTTAACTCCTTAAACTTATCGTATCTCAACTGGAAGGCCACGAATTCAGTTGTACAAACTGGTGTAAAATCAGCTGGGTGACTGAATAACACAAACCATTTACCTTTGAAATCATCTGGTAGTTTCATTTTCCCATGTGTTGTTTGTACCTCCAGCTTCGGGAATTTCTCTCCTAACATGGGAGTTATATACTCTATTTCTTCTTCCATAATCTATCTCACTTCCTCCATCACTACAGGTTTATATACTCTCCGAGAGAGTTCCTTATCAAGCATGAATAAGCCATTTCTACTATCCCCTATAAGTTTTAGTTTATCTATAATCCCTCTATTATTACTTTCCCCCTCTACCTGCTCATCTATATACCATTGTAGGAAGTTATACGTTGCTCTATCCTTGAGTTCCTCTGTTAGATTTACTAATTCGTTTATACATCTAGTTATGTGTTGCTCATGTTTCAGTGTCTCCTCGAAAGCATGTAGCGGTGAATCCCATTTATCAGGTGGTTGTTTTATCGATAGAAACTTAGCTTTCTCTCCTTGAGAATGTAGATAGTTATATATCTTCATGGCGTGATCTATCTCCTCCTTGTATTGTATCATCATCCAGTTTGCAAATCCCTTGAGTCCAGTGGATTCAAAGTAGTTTGCCATTGAGAGATATAGATAGGCAGAGTAGAGTTCTTCGTTTATTTGTTTGTTTAACTTCTCCACCATTCTCCTATCAAGCATTTAAATCGAAATCCTCTTCCTACTCAGGTAACCCATAATAGCATCTCTTAGGCACAATGATTTTACCTTGTTGTTTAAGTGTCTTGATAGCTGCTGAAACCTCTTTTTTATCTAAACCCGCTGCCTCTGCTATCTCACCTGGTCTCATAGGTTTACCAGCTTTTCTTAGGGCTTCAATAATTTTTTCCTCAACTTCCTCCATACCTATATCTCACCTCCTTTCTTTTTCTAAAACATATCCAGCTGGTTCTTCTCCAATCTTTTTGACTTGTTTCAAGTCCTCATCTTTAGGTATAAAGTTAATGTTTATAGACTCTATAGGTGAATCCCATGATAATCCTCTTAGAGTCTCTTCAACTTCTCTAACAGCTTGTCCACCCCATCCATAGGATTCAAATACGAAACCGATTTTATTCCTCGGATGTAGAGCTTTTAGATACGTTAGAAAACCTCTTACTGTTGGCATCATACTATTGTTAATAGTAGGTGAACCTATCAGTATAATCCTTGCATCTAATACATCTGTCATTATATCTGATACATGCGTGTTGTTTAGGTTTCTAATAGAAGTGTGTACTCCTCTACTAATCAAACCACTGTATAGTGATAAAGCTAGTTTCCCTGTGGAACCCCACATCGTATCATATACTATTACTGCTTTAAGTAAACTTTTATTCTCACTCCATCTTTTGTAAACTTCTATTATCTTATCTAGGTATTCATGCCATATTACACCATGACTGGGTGCAATTGCACCAAATCTTAGTTTCAATATACTTGGTGGTATCTTCTTAACTTGACTACTATATGGTAGAACAATGTTAGCGTAGTACTTAGCTGCCTCCTCATATAATATACCCCAGTTTAACTCATCATCGAATCTCTCATCTGTTGCTATGTGTTGACCAAATGTATCATTTGGAAACAATATTTTATCCTTAGAGCTATATGTAGCCATGGAATCAGGCCAGTGGATCATCGGTAGGTGAATAAAAGTTAATTCTCGTTCACCTATCAAAATAGTTTCTTCATTCTCAACAACCTTAATCTCCCAAGATGATGTATCGTAGTGTCTCCTCAATCCCTTTTCTCCACTTGGAGATGTAATTATCTTAGCTTTAGATGCAAGTTTAAGTATACTAGGGAGTACTCCAGAGTGATCCATCTCAACATGGTTAACAACTATGTAGTCTATACTAGATGGATCAATTATGTTTTTAATTCTCTCAACTAGCTCTCTAGATAAATAGTGTTTAACAGTATCAATAAGCGTAACTTTTTCATCTAATATCAAATAAAAATTATATGTTGCGCCTCTCTGTGTTATATACCCATGGAAATCTCTTAGATTCCAATCTATTCCTCCAACCCAGTATACATCAGGTTTAACTTCAACAGCTTCCATCTCTATACTTCACTCCTCCTCAACATTCTCTTTTATTCCACATTTACTACCTCTCTACCTTTTAACTGATCTACTATGAATAACGAGTAAACTCCAAGGTTTCTATTCGTTTCACTCTTTACATCTATTGTATCTTTTATATCTGCAGCTACTTGAATAAAATTGAAGGATGTTTGAAGCAATGTATCTGTTTTTTTTGATTATCTACTTCATCTTTACTCTTATATTAAACCATATGTACTCCGT
>CAZCPZ010000242.1:0-2969 GCA_964499875.1 uncultured Thermoplasmatales archaeon
GAATACATGAAGAAAGTTCCCATGTGGAATGTTTTTAAAGGATTGAGAAAATGAGTGGCTCGGTCTCCTTCGAGACTCCGATAACAACGAATAAAAGACGCGACTACGCTTCGCCCAAACCCGCCGAAGGTGGGCTTCAGATACACTCAGAACGTTAGGCGAAATTGCCCGAAACCCGTATCGAAAGTAATATATATGCGAAATAGAGTATCCATGAAATAGGAGGTGAACGTATATAGCTAAGGTAATAGTTTTTCACTACACAAATAGAGGAAAACTCCCAAAGCTTAGTGAGGAAGAGTTTAATGAAATCAAGAAAAAGCTTTACGACGAGCTTAAGAACTATCCCAATGTGTGGTTTAATGGTACGTTTGTGGATGAAGAAGGTAGAGGAATATGTGAATGGGAAGCTCCTAATGCTGAGGTGGTTGAGGAAATAGTTAAGAAAGTAATTGGCGAGCCACCAGCCGACGGTGCGGTTGTCGTGAAGCGAGTGCTTTAAATGGGTGTGCTCCCAAAAGCTTCAGGCAGCTCAGCGCTGCTTTACACCTTGCCTTGTAGGTCATATAACAAGCATTATCGTCCTTCGCGGAATTAAACCTATGAAAAGGTTGAGCGAGCCCCCTTCTTGTGGGGCGAGCGAAACCATACAATATTGGATAAACTAAGGCTTCATCTGTCTTCTATTTAGAAAATGGAGCCAGATTAGTCTTCTATTTTGTATATAAAGCGTATATATCCTTCTTTTTTGATTTAAAGGATGGATATACCTACTTTGTCATAGATCTTTTTTAGATCCTCTGGAGATTGAGCATTGTAATGCATAAGATCAACGTCTTTCTTTAAAGAATGCCCCATGAGTATCTTTTTGATAGATGTTGGTCCTCCTCTTCTATCCCACTCCTGGGAGAAGAATTTACGGAAATCTTTAACCTTTACTTTTGAATCTTTGAATAGTCTTGATATATGACTCTGACCAAATAAACACTTCAAACCATTATTAGTGTTGAAATAATCAAGATAATCAGATAAAACTTCTTGTGCCTCAGTGTTGAAGAAAACCACTCTACTCCTTTTGGTCTTTGTAGTCTGACCATTTTTGGGGTTATGATGTATGTAAATTCTCCTATTTTCAATATCAATATCTTCTGGTCTTAGTTGATAGATCTCTTGTGGTCTCATGCCAGAGGAAGCAGCCAAAAGAACAAGGGCTTTAATCTGCTTGAAGAGTTTATGTTCTTCAAAGTAGGATAGTGTATCTTTAATATCCTTTTTTGTGATCCTCTTGGGATAATATTCTGGTTCAGGAGGTAGCCTTATTTCATCAGCCCACTCCACCTTGAGGTATTTAAGAAAACGTCTAATTTGATAGGTTTTCTTTCGGTAATAAGTGACAGAATGTTTTTCTTTTAAAGATTTAAAGTATTCTAATGTTTTATTCTCATCGATTCTCCATTCTACAAAATCTAAGTAATTCCTTAACCAGGTTCTACATTGACAAAACCAGGAGTTAGATATATTCTCTATGTTTCTCAACGTCAGATATTTCTCAAAATCATCTTTGGAGATTCCTCTTTTTTCTCCTATAAATGATGGCTTGCCAAGCTTACAACTCGGGTTCAAATCCCGGCGCCCGCATCTTACAAATATTAAGAATTTTTGAAAAAATGGAAAAGTTTATACTAGGAAATTTTTCTCTTAAAAACTGTTTAACCATTTTCAAAAGGGATGCTGTGAGGGAAGGTGGTTAACTGAGGGATGTATCAATAATAATACCTGCATGGAATGAAGAGAATGGATTAGTTGATCGCCTCAGTGAGGTTACAGAGGTTATGGATAGACTACCTTTGGATTACGAGGTTATAGTGGTAGATGATGGTTCAACAGATAACACAATGGAGATATGTTCTAAGATGTTTATGGATAATGATAGGATTAAGGTTATTGGTTACGATGAGAATAAGGGTAAAGGTTTTGCTCTTAAACATGGTTTCAATAACTCTAAGGGTAGAATAGTGGCCTTTGTGGATGCCGACTCTGATATATCCTTTGATCATATAAAGAGATTCCTAGAGGAGTTGGATAAAAGGGAATGTGATATAGTTATAGGTTCCAAGTATCTACCTGAGTCTAGTTTTAACAGCCCATTGAGTAGAAGATTCCTTAGTAGGTGTTATCATCTATTCGTTAGGTTTTTATTGAGGGTAGGGGTTTCTGATACACAAGTAGGCTTCAAGGTTTTTAAGAGAAAAGTTTTAGAAGACGTGTTTCCAAGAGTGTTGGTGAAAAGGTTTGCCTTTGACGTTGAGTTGTTAACAGTTTCTAATATGAGAGGATATAGTGTATCTGAAGTTCCAGTGAAGGTTAATCATAAGGATGTTAAAAGATCTGTTGATGCTTGGGAGATACTGAAAATGTTTATAGATACATGTGCTGTATTCTATAGGAGGTATATCGTTAGACACTATGAGAGGAAACCATGAAGATACTATGGGTTAACTGGAAAGATATAAAGCATCCAGAGGCTGGAGGAGCAGAGGTGTATACCCATGAGATCTGTAAGAGACTAGTTGAGAGTGGTTTTGAGGTAACACTGTTTACTTCTAGATACAGTGGTTCAAGTAGGAAGGAGTATATTGATGGAGTAAGAATTGTTAGAGGCGGTGGTAGGCTAAGTGTTTACTCAAAGTTCAAAAAGTTTTATAGGAGTTGTAGAGAAAGATTTGATGTTGTTATAGATGAGGTTAACACCAAGCCTTTTATGACCCCTGATTTTGTTAGGGAGCCAAAGATCTGTTTGATACATCAACTTGCTAGAGAATTCTGGTTCTATAAAACACCTTTCCCAATAAGCTATATTGGAAGATATTTATTGGAGGATAACTGGTTGAGGAGGTATAGAGAAGTTAAAACGATTACAGTCTCTGAGTCAACAAAGAAAGACTTACTTGAACTAGGGTTTAGAGATG
>CAZCPZ010000243.1:0-2945 GCA_964499875.1 uncultured Thermoplasmatales archaeon
TTACTCTTATAATCTCTCCACCAAAAGATTTAATTTTGTAACCATAAAATATGCCTCTGATGGAGAGGAGATTTGGCATAAAACCTTTGATAATGGATACCACAATATAGCTTGGGATATGGATATTGACCCTAATAATAATATAGTCGTAATAGGTATGAATTCTTCTAATATAGAGGATATGAGGAACTTCTCTGCTGATTTCCTTCTGGTAAAATATGATAGCATGGGGGTAGAGCAATGGAATAAAACCTTTAGGAGGCAAACCATGAATAATTTTCCACTTGGAGTAGCCACTGATACAGAGGGTAATATTATCATAACAGGTGGTTTTGGAAATCTATATGAATATGACATTACTTGTTGGACAATAAAGATGAATGCAAATGGAGAAGAAGTATGGAATAAAACATTTCATGAAAACCTAGTGGATCTGGGAATGGATGTAGATACTGATGCTCAGGGTAACATTCTTGTAGGGGGGTTCTATGCGAGTTTCCTTGCATACGGTGTCTCAAGTTTAAAATATAATCCGGACGGGGTTCTGTTATGGAGGAGATGGTATAATGGAGGGCAGCCATCTACTATACTAGTTGATCAGGATAACATATATATGGTTGGTTTTAATTGGTCGTATCCTGATACTGATACCTGGCAAGTTATGAAATGTAACCGAGAGGGGATACCGGTATGGATAAAAGAGTTTGATAGCGGTGGTCCAGATGGAGCACATGATTTGGCTGTTAACTCCAGGGGAGAAGTTTTTGTTGTTGGATTCAGTTCTTTTTCTCAAGTAGATTCATTTGAACATTGTATAATAGTTTATAGTGGAGATGGAAATGAGATCTGCATAAAAAGACCGGGTATTGATGGAGTAATAATGGGTGTAGATATAGATGAGGATAGAGGAATAATCACTACAGGAGGCGCTGAAATTGAGGAGGGTAACATAAATTATTATACTACTTGGTACAATGATTTTACTCCCCCACAGGGTGTAGTTGAGAAACCCCTAACTGGCTTTTTATACCTCTTTAACAGGAAAACAGTTAGTATACCATGGGGTCAGACAATAGTGATTGGGAAACTAACAATAGTGTTTACACCTAAGGATCCTCTTGATGTAGATAGAGTAGAGTTTTATGTGGATAACGAGCTGAGAGATATAGTTACTCAGCCACCGTATGAGTGGACCTGGAATAAAGATAGTTTTGGAAAACATCTTTTAAAAATAATGATTTATGATCACAACGGAGCAGGTAGTAGAAACGAGTTAGTTGTTTTGAAGGTACTATAATCTTTCATTTGTATACAACCGTGTACTCTATAGTATAGTCAGTAATTCCCACCACAAAAAAGATATAATTGCTATCACCTACCTAGTGTTTGAACATCGTATGCTCTTTGATAAACATCAAGCATTTTGATAGCGTAGCCTTACAACTGGTACTCAAAAAGCTTTATAAAATCAAGATTTCCATATGTTTTTCCTCATTTCATAAATCCACTCCATATATCTTATTGCTCCTCTTGGTTTTTTGGGTAATTCTCTTTTACCAAGCAAAACATCTATGCTTTCATCTATAATATCTTTGCTGACAAAACCCCAACCCATTTGTAGCCATGGAGCTATGGAGTTTACAGGAACACTTAAAGTATATTTTCTCAATAGAAGCTTAAACCACCATGGGAAAGGTTCTCCTGTAGATGGAAATGTGGCATTTCTATATGGCCACCTCAATATCCACTCGTAGAGACTCCAATCACTCCTATCCCAGTACACAGCGGTATGATTTATTACATACCTTATATCCCAGTTTGTTATCTCTATTTCTTTTTCTGGTACATAAATCAGTGATTCATTCTTAATTCCATAGATGTAACCTAATTCCCGTCTCGTCTTCAAAATAATGAATGAAATCACACCAGTTGCAGCAGAAGCAGATAAACTATTTCCAGAGACAGGCCAATAACTCTTTGTGCTTTGATAAAAGGCTGCCATTTGCGTAAACGACGATAGGTAGTCTGCACCTTTAGCAGATAAAACCGTTACACCGTGACAATAACTTTCTGCTCCCCCAATGCACAGCATCCATGGGGGACCACTTATATAAGATAACCATGGATTTATCCATGGCCTATTACCAGCCGCGGTGATAATGATTTTTCCGCTTTCCACTCCTCTTTTAGTAATTTTCTCTAAACCTTTCCACCATATAGTTGTCCAAAATAATACCCTTGGTTTATACCAGATACCGAATTCAATATCGATGATATCTACCCATGACTGGTTTACTACCCATGATAAAGCTTCTCTCAGTTTGTTTGCTCCTACTTCCACCATTAAAATTGTTGCATTTGGATTTATCTTCGCTATTACAGATGACACAGATGTTCCATGACCATTATTATCTAAAACAGGTTCCCCTAGTTCCTCTCTTCCATACCATGTTGATTGGCCAAAAGATATTCCCATAATGTTTGTATTAGGAAACCAATACAATTTTCCTCTCTGTAATTTTTTCCATATTTCTTTATCTTTTTCATAATTAAGCTGCCAATCTTTACCAAAAGTTAAATTGATTGCTTTTATATTTTTTGGAAATCCTTCAATGTAGCGAGAGGGATGTTTTGTTTCATTCCATCTTCTAAAGATCTCATGATAAACATTTATTCCAGAGTCTAATATTGCTACAACAACGTGTGGTTTAAACTCATGTGTATCAGAATAATCTCTGTTCACATGTTTGGCATATATACTGCTACTCATTAAAATCAGGAATGCAATAAAAAAGAAAGATATTCTATATGGGATTCTCATAATTCCTACCCTTTCAATACCTTTGTTCTCTGTAACAAATTACGATAATATAAATTTTTATCTAAAAATAGATATTCCTCGAAATAGGCGATACAAATAATTTCAAATTTTTATCTCATACTAC
>CAZCPZ010000244.1:0-2944 GCA_964499875.1 uncultured Thermoplasmatales archaeon
AAAATTTCAGGTATATGCTGATGAAACTAGACCTAGAATGCAAGGTTTATTAACAGTATGGGAACTAAGGAATGAGGGGATACCATGTACACTTATACCTGATAACGCAGCGGGTTTCCTAATGGAACAAGGAGAGATCGACTTAGTTATAGTTGGTGCAGATAGAATAGCTAGAAATGGTGACTTCGCTAATAAGATTGGAACCTATGAGAAAGCAGTTGTTGCAAAAGAAAACAATATACCATTCTATGTAGCTGCACCTATAAGTACTTTTGATAAAAATATAGAGAGTGGTATGGATATAGTTATTGAGGAGAGAGACCCATTGGAGGTAAAAACTATACAGGGTAAACAAGTAATGCCTGATTGGATAAATGTTAGAAATCCTGCTTTTGATGTTACACCAGCTAAATATGTAACAGGATATATCACAGAAGAAGGAGTTAAAACCAAAGTAGAATTATGAAGCCTCTTTTGTGTTTCCACTATTACCATGAATCTTACAGTTTAAATCTAAACAAGTCTCCCAGACTTTTCTACCCTTCATCCTCACTCTTATTATAGGTGCACCAGAGTAACTACAGGTTTTACCTGTCTTAACAATAGTACCCTTCTGAGGAAGAGGATAAGTAACCGTGCAATCCGGGTAACCTGTGCAACCAATGAATCTCTTACCATTCTTAGAGGTTCTAATAATTAGATCCCCTCCACAGTTTGGACATCTACCTATGATACGTTGTCTCCTATCTGCCTCCCAGATGTTTTCTCTTATCTCTTTTTTACGTTTCTCTAGCTCCTCCATAACCTTCCTAAGCATCTCCTTGGATTCCTCTACTGTCTCCTCAAGGGTTTTCTTACCCTCCGCTATGAGACTCATATCTCTCTCAAGCTCAGCAGTCATCTTCGGTTTAACACAATCGCAATCCTTCATTGCTTCTATCACTGCTATACCAATAGGCGTAGGAGCAAGAGGAGTTAAGGTTATATATCTACGCTGATAGAGTTTATGTATAATCTCATGTCTAGTTGATTTCGTTCCAAGT
The DNA here is from genome assembly GCA_964499875.1 of uncultured Thermoplasmatales archaeon. GTDB lineage: Archaea > Thermoplasmatota > E2 > DHVEG-1 > DHVEG-1 > B44-G15. Next base: position 1,044 of record CAZCPZ010000244.1, read on the forward strand.
GAGAGCTCCTCCATCTTCGCTATCAAAGAGCCCTGTGTATAGCGACGAGGAGGTTTTGTTTGATCCTCCAATAGATTTATACCTGTAACCTCAACTTTCTCTTCTTCCCTTAACTCAGGTATAATTGTTTCCTTTGTCTTATTATAAAAATAGATGTTCTTCCATTGAGGATCAATGAGGTGATAACCCTTCGCTTGAAACTCTTCACCAGAGATATCCAATGATACCTTTATTGTCTCTGATACCGCATCTTTTGTTAGCGTAGCTAGGAAACGCCTTACTATTAGCTCATAAATCTTCTTCCTATTACCGGTTAGTTTCTCTGATGGAACATCCACTGGGTGAATCGGAGGGTGATCAGTGGCATACTTCTTACCTCTAGTAGGGGTTCTACGCATATTCTCTAATACAAATTTTGCTTCTTTGGAGAACTCTGAGGACTCTAGTTTCTTAACAATGGATTTCAAGTTTAGAGAAGATGGATAAACAGTGTTATCTGTTCTAGGATATGAGATTAAACCATTCATATAGAGTTCTTCTGCTATATTCATTGCTTGCTGAGCTGATATCCCTAGAGAGGAGGCTGCTTGTAGAAAACTCGTAGTATTAAATGGTGATGGTGGAACCTCACTGTGTGTTTTCCTCTCCACTTTTTTAACCACAGCAGTTTTAACATCTCTAATCTTCTCATATATCTTGTTAACCTCTTCTTTATCCCAGAATTTACCTTTAACATGAGAGGCATCGAAAACAACTTCTTTTCTAAGCTTCGCTACTATACGCCAAAACGGTGTTGGTTTAAAAGACTGGATCTCTTTCTCACGTTCAACTAGTAAAGCTAGTGTTGGAGACTGAACTCTACCAATGGAGAGAAAATCTTTCCCAACCTTATTTGTAGCTAAAGAAATGAACCGTGTTAACACTGCACCCCATATAAGATCAATAATCTGCCGAGATTCACCTGATTTAGAGAGATTATAATCGATATCCACTAGTTTCTCAAAAGCATTCTTTATCTCACCAGGTGTTATAGCACTAAAACGAGCGCGTTTAACCCCTGGTATACCAGGGTTATAAGATTTTAGGAGATCCACGGCTTCTACTCCAATGAGTTCTCCTTCTCTATCGAAATCAGTAGCAACTATGAGGAAAGGTTTCTCTTTAGCGAGAATCCTTAAAGCTGAAGCAATCTTCTTCTCACTAACCTTTTTCTCAGGTTGAATCTCAATTAAATCTTTTGGTGGAATCCTCCACCATTGATTATAGGAAGATGGGTAGTCAACGGTTACTATATGTCCTTTTAACCCTATAACCTTCCAAGGTTCACCATCTTTTATAAACTCATATATTGGTACAGCTCCTATCCTCTTATTCTTTGGATAACTATTGGAGAGGATAGATGCTATCCTTCGTGCTGCAATGTTTTTCTCGCAGATAACTAGTTTCATCGGAACTCCTTAGAGTTTTTCCCGGTGAGGAACAACATACCGGTATATAATTAGTTTACTATAGGATACAAGGTAGATGAAAAACTTTTCCCTTAAAAATCTTTCAATGTATTATCCCGAAATTACCCGTAGAAAAATCGACACAAGATTCAAGAAAGCTGAATCAAAGAAAGATAAGATGGATCATCAGAGAGATGGAGAAGAAGGGAGAAGAGAAGTGTTTACAGGATAGCAAAGCTGGGAATATAACACCAAAACATAGGTGAGAAAACTACAGAGGACACAAAGAAACAGGTGGGCATCCTTTATCCAAAAATAAACCCGGTAGAATCACGGAGCACAGTTTACAAGTATTCTAAGAGAAGGATACACCAGATCCGACACTGTCAACTTTTTCACCTCCAACATAGATTATAGATGACACACCATGCTATTGTCCAATTTTTGATACTC
>CAZCPZ010000245.1:0-2924 GCA_964499875.1 uncultured Thermoplasmatales archaeon
AGAACATATTAGGACTTTACTACTCACCTTCTTCTTCAGATATATGCGCCCCTTAATCGAGGAGGGATACCTATATATCGCGCAGCCACCACTCTACAAGCTAAGTAAAGGTAAACAAGTAGTCTATGCTTACTCAGAGAAGGAGAAAGAGGAGAAACTAAAAGAGTTAGGGGGAACTGGTGTAACAATTCAACGCTACAAAGGTTTAGGGGAGATGAACCCGACTCAGCTATGGGAGACAACAATGGATCCAAAGAATAGGGTTACTATAAAAGTTACTGTTGATGATGCTGTTAAAGCAGATGAACTCTTCACAATCCTAATGGGAGAAAAAGTTGAGCCAAGGAGAGAATTCATTGAGACACACGCTAAGGAAGTGGTTAATCTTGACATCTAGGAAGGTGGGAACATATGGCAGATTTTGAAGAGAAACTACTTGTTAGAGCAATTGAGGATGAGATGAAGAGAGCATTCATAGATTATTCTATGAGTGTAATAATGAGTAGAGCACTACCAGATGTTAGAGATGGACTTAAACCTGTTCACAGAAGAATCCTCTACGCGATGAATGATATGGGTCTAACGCATGATAGACCCTATAAGAAATCAGCTAGAGTAGTTGGAGAAGTGTTAGGTAAATATCATCCACATGGAGATCAAGCAGTATATGACTCTATGGTTAGAATGGCTCAAGATTTCTCACTGAGGTATCCACTTATTGATGGACAAGGAAACTTTGGTTCAATAGATGGAGACTCAGCTGCTGCAATGAGATACACAGAGGCTAGGATGACTAAGATAGCTAAACTTATGCTAGAAGATATTGACAAGGATACTGTTGAGTGGGTTGATAATTTTGATGGAACACTTAAGGAACCCGTGGTTTTACCATCTAAGCTACCAAACCTATTAGTGAATGGTTCCTCTGGTATAGCAGTTGGTATGGCTACTAATATGCCTCCACATAATCTATCTGAGATAATAGATGGGATCATACAAGTGATTGATAACCCAGATATCTCAGTAGAAGAACTCATGGAGATAATCCAAGGTCCAGATTTCCCCACTGGTGGTATCATATATGGTGGAGAAGGGATTATACGTGCGTATACAACGGGTAAAGGATTAATTAAGGTTCGAGCACGAACACATATAGAGGGGGAGGATAAGAGGAGAATAGTAGTAACTGAGATACCATACCAAGTGAATAAAGCAAATCTACTTAGAGAGATAGCGGAGCTTGTAAAAGCAAAGAAGATCGATGGCATCGCTGACCTAAGAGATGAGAGTGATAGAGAAGGGATGAGAATCATAATTGAATTAAAAAGAGATGCTATAGAAGAAGTAGTGCTCTCGCAGCTATTTAAACACACAGACCTACAAACCACTTTTGGTATACTAAACCTAGCAATAGTTGATGGAGTACCTAGAGTGTTGACTTTAAAAGAGTTGATTAAACACTACATAGATTACCGCGTAGAAGTTATAACTAGACGTACTAGATATGAGTTAAATAAAGCCCTTGATAGATTACATATCCTAGAAGGATTCATATTGGCGTTATCAAATATCGATGAGGTTATAGCAATTATTAGGAGAAGCAGAACCGTTGAGGAAGCAAGAATAGGGTTGATGAATAGATTTGGATTCTCTGAGAGACAAGTAAAAGCAATACTAGACATGAGGTTGCAGAAACTAACTGGAATGGAGATCGAAGCGGTTAAAAGAGAGTATGAGGAGATAAAAGAACGTATATCTAGATTAGAGGAGTTATTGAGCAGTAGAGAAAACATATTAGAGGAGATCAAAAAGGAGTTAGTGGAGATGAAAGAAGAATTTGGAGACGAACGGAGAACGGAGATAGTTGAGGAAGAAGTTGACATAGACATAGAAGACTTAATACCTGATCAGGAAGTAGTAGTAACCATAACAGCTACGGGTTATATCAAACGTATACCATGCGAAGCCTATAGGACACAGCATAGAGGGGGAAAAGGATTAATTGGAATGCAAACCAAAGAAGAGGACATAGTTGTTGATTCATTTATAACATCTACACATGATAACATCATGTTTTTCACAAACCATGGGAAGGTTTACTGGTTGAAAGCATACAAGATACCAGAGGGTAGTAGACACTCTAAAGGTAAAGCAATAATAAACCTATTACCTAGGTTGGAGGAGGATGAGAAGATAGAGACAGCTATACCAGTAAAGGAATTTGATGATCAACACTACCTAGTCTTCGCTACAAAAAACGGGTTAATCAAGAAAACTGTGTTATCAGCATATAAAAACATTAGAGTTAATGGTATAAAAGCTATACTATTAGATGAAGATGATGAACTCGTTGATGTAAAACTCTCAGATGGAACACAAGATATCCTACTTTCATCAGCGGATGGACAAACCTGTAGATTCAGCGAGGTAGAAGTTAGACCAATGGGTAGAACAGCTAGAGGAGTAATAGGAATGAAACTAGAGGAAGGAGACAAGGTTGTCTCACTAGCAGTTATAGAGGAAGAGGGAACACTACTAACTATTACAGAGAATGGATATGGTAAACGCTCACCAATAAAAGATTATAGGAGAACACATAGGGGTAGTAAAGGGGTACGAACAATCATTACTAATGAGAGGAATGGTAAAGTTATATTTGTAAGGGAAGTAGCGGAAGAAGATGAGATAATATTAACTAGTAAAAACGGTATGATAATGAGGGTACCAGTGGGAGATATAAGAGTACAAGGTAGAAACACCATGGGTGTAAGAGTAATGAAACTAGATAGTGGAGATAAAATTGTTTCAGTAGCAAAGATATAGGATAGTCAAGGAACGGAACTTATTGGTTGTTATTTTTATTCGAAGTAGGCTATAAGACCTAAACCAGAAACTCCTATTGACCAGTCCAGTATGTTGACTGG
>CAZCPZ010000246.1:0-2916 GCA_964499875.1 uncultured Thermoplasmatales archaeon
TGTTTAGATACACCAAAGGAAATAGATCCACAACATCTAACACTATTTGCTACCCTGATTATCCTTCCATTCACAGCGCATATATCCTCTTTACTCCTAGCAGCTGGAATAGCATAGCCTATATTGCATCCAACTTCTGGTATAAAATCTATGGATAAAATAGATAATAACTCCTCTAAACAACTCTGCAACTCTAGTAGCGTCTCAGCATGGATCTCATCAACTATATAACCCTCCTCTACAAGAGGATTCCTGGGGTAACTTATGCTTCTTAAGCCACCACCGATCTTCCTACTAGAAGGTATTAACCTCCACAGAGTACCCTTAGCTTTCTTTATACTCTCTACTAATGGGTAACCTTTAGATAAAAAACCAGCTGTTAGAGAAGATAACACACAACCAGTTCCATGTATATTCAAAGTATACCTGGGGAGAGATAGAGTAATGTATTCTCTCCCATTATAAAGTAAATCCACTCCACTCTCATAGCTGCTTTTCAATAAGATATTTCTACAACCCATATTGTATAACTCATCACATATAGCTTCTGCCTCCTCCCTTGTCTTAACCTCCCAACCAACTAGTCTCTCTGCTTCACTCTTATTTGGAGTTAATAGATACACATGTGGCAGTAACTCCTTCTTTAAGGATTCAATCATGGATTGATCATAGAAGCTATAACCAGTTGTAGATGTAAAAATAGGATCAAGAATCACCTTCCATTTATACTGCTGAGTCTTTGAAGCCATTATTTTAATCATCTCTACACTTGGAAGTAACCCAATTTTCACAACATCAACTGGTATATCCTCCATTAGTAGATCAATTTGTTTAGCAACAAATTCAGTGGAGACTCTCTCTATGTCCTTAACTTCCCTAGTGTTCTGAGTGGTTAAACAAGTTACTATAGATAATGCCTCGACACCTATAGATGTTAATGCTTTTATATCCATCGCTAACCCTGCGCCACCAGAGGGATCTAAGCCAGCTATAGATAAAACAATGTTTTTCATGTAGTCTCTCTTCCCCCTATTTCTCTTTTATAGATAGTAACTGTTTCACTTGAATTAATCTCTCAACGGGGTTTCTAAACTCTATTTTAAGTTTCTCATATCCCTCTCTATTCTCCTCCAACCAGTTTTCAAATCTACTTATGTCAACATAAAGCTCTGGATACTCCCTGAGCATCTCCTGCTTGCATTCCTCCATGACACTTCTGTTATTGTTATCCAATGAATCGAAATATGTTTTCACTAGTTGTTTTGCCCTCAATAGTTTCTGCTCAAACCTAGGGTTCTTCTTCCTCTCCTCCGCTATCTTCCTCTCCGCTAATCTCCTCTGATAATCTCTTCTAATCTCTCTTTCAACTCGGTTTTTCTCCTCCTCTCTCATTCTATCCTCAATAGCTTTCTGTACAAGCTTAGAGAGACTTATATTATGCTCATAGAGAAAGATATCCATGTACTTTGGTATACTAATATTCTTCCTAACATGAGTATGTAACTCCTCCGGTGGAAGATCAGCGTAGAGTTGAATAACATTCCTTCTCCTACCCATATATCCCATCCCTTTTACACAATACATTGTGTAACAAGTATTCATTGAAAAATCTTCTGTCTAACTCTAGGGGTTACATTTATATTTCAATCATACTTCCCGGTGAATGAGAGAAATTGGGGAGATACAAATATGGAGATATTCGAAGGTAAACCTGGGGAGACTATCCTATTAATGGGTAATGAAGCAATTGCTAGAGGAGCCCTTGAGGCAGGAGTTGATGTGGCTACAACTTATCCTGGCACGCCATCCTCAGAGATAGCAGATACCTTCTCAGCTGTAGCTAGATATCTCAAAAAGAAAGGAGAGAAACCACCTTTCTACTTCGAGTATTCTACTAATGAAAAAGTTGCTGTAGAAGTAGCAGCTGCAGCGTCATTCTGCGGACTTAGAAGTTTAACTTGTATGAAACACGTTGGACTTAATGTTGCTAGCGATGCTTTCATGACCTATGTTTATGTTGGTTGTAGAGGCGGACACATAATAGTATCAGCAGATGACCCTGCTTGTCACTCCTCTCAAAACGAGCAGGATAATAGATACTATACTCTCTTCAGTGGAGCACCAATGCTGGAGCCATCTACACCACAGGAAGCAAAAGAGATGACAAGAAAGAGCTTTGAGGTATCAGAGAAACTTAAACTACCGTTGCTACTTAGAACAACCACTAGGTTAAACCATGCACGTGGACCAGTAACACTCAAACCACTGAGTAAACCAAGAGGAAAAGGATGGTTTAATAAAGATCCTAGTCTTGTAACAGTTCCAGCTACAGCTAGAGTTAAACACAAAGAACTACTAGGGAAACTAGAGAAAGCAGAGAAACTATCAGAGGAGATAGAATTCACAAAAATAGTATCCATAGGAGAGGAGGGAGACACTGGGGTTATAACCTCTGGTGTATCATATGGGTATGTTAAAGAAGCAGCTGAAGAACTAGGTATTGATTTAAGGATACTAAAACTAGGTATGACACATCCTCTACCAAAGAAGAAATGCAGTGAATTCATGGAATCATGTGATAAGATAATAGTTGTTGAAGAACTAGAACCCTATCTAGAGAATCAGATTAAAGCATTAGCTTATGAACTAGGTTTAAATACTAGAATCTATGGTAAAACAAATGGTTACTTCCCACGTTTATATGAATATACACCAGATATAGTTATATCTACTCTAGCAAAAATCTTTGGCATAAAAAATCCTTTACCTAAACCAGTGAAACCACCTATAACAATACCAACTCGTCCTCCAGCTCTCTGCCCAGGGTGTCCACATAGAGCAACATACTATGCAGTTAAGAAGGCAGCACCAAACAATACTGTGTATCCAACAGATATAGGTTGCTATACGCTTGGT
>CAZCPZ010000247.1:0-2879 GCA_964499875.1 uncultured Thermoplasmatales archaeon
CAGGAGTAGATCTATGGCTTAATACTCCTAGGAGACCTATGGAGGCTTCTGGTACGTCTGGTATGAAAGCAGCTCACAATGGTGTACCGCAGTTTGGAACACTAGATGGTTGGTGGCTCGAGGGTTGTATTGAGAATATAACGGGTTGGGCGATAGGACCAGAGAAAACAGAGGATCAAGCATCTGATGATGAGGTTGATAGAAACGATCTCTATCGTAAACTTGAAACAAAGATTTTACCGAAATTCTATTTCGATAGGGCAAACTGGATTAGAACCATGTGTAGCTGTATAGCTATAAATGCTTCTTTCTTCAACACTAATCGTATGATACAGCAATATGTGTTAAATGCTTATTTCATATAAACTCTCTAGTAGCTGGTAACCTCTTCACCTAGGAGAACCTCTTCGTAGGGTGGCCTCTTAAACATTATATCCTCCACCCAACTTCGTAGTATCTCAGCGGTGCTCCATGCTTGAGCTATACAACCTCTAGGAGTATATGGTGGTTCTCCATCGAAGATCTCTGGTATGAAACCATCCCATTTCTTACCGAAAACCTTCAACATAGGGTTTAGAAACTCCTCATATGCGTATTCTCTCCATTCCGTCTTGTACTCATATATCTTGAGGAATGCTTTTATGAAGAAACCCATTAGCCAAGGCCAGACGATACCGTTATGGTAAGCTAGGTCTCTATGATAATTATCATCAATGTATACTCCTTTATATCTATTATCTAGAGGTGAGAGTGTTCTTAAACCAAATATTGTGAGTAGATTCCTTTTGACATCTAATATTATTTCTCTCTGTAACTCCTTATCTATCATAGAGAAATCTAGAGATACTAGAAGCAACTTATTGGGTCTACACGATGCATCTCTTGTATCTATAACATCATATTGTTGATCATATTGTTTAAGGAAACTCTTCTTCACCTTCTCCGCTAACTCTATGTAGTTACTGTTTTCTCTGTTAACCAACCTAGATAATCTATCCATGACACTGAGGGCGTTAAACCATAGAGCTTGTATCTCAACTGCTTTCCCAGCTCTAGGTGTGGGGTATTCTCCATCTATGCATACATCCATCCATGTTAAACCAGGGTCATGGGTTATCAACCCATCGTTATCCATATGTATACCATGGTGTGTACCATTTATGTAGGATGCTATAATGGATTCTAGTTTACTCCAAACTTGTTTGAGGAAAACCGTATCCATGGTGTATTTGAGGTACTGGAATACTCTATCTATGTACCATAGGGATGCATCTACTGTATTATACAATGGGGTGTTATCCTTGTCATTGAAGGTATTTGGAATTAATCCACCTTGTATTCTCTCTACTAGTCCCTCTAGGATTTCTCTTGCAACATTGTATCTATTGGTGACTAGTGTTAAACCTGGTAGAGAGATAAGTGTGTCTCTACCCCAATCTGAGAACCAGTGGTATCCAGCGATAACGGTTTTCTTAGAATCTCTCCTGACAATGAAGCCGTCTGCAGCTAAAACTAGTTTATATTGTTTTTCTACTAAACCACTGTCCTTGATTAATTCTCCTCGTCTATTTAATTCATTTAGATAATACCTCTCTGCATCCTCATATCTTTTATCCTCTATAGTTAGAATAAGATGGTATATGGTTGATTCAGGTATCTTTTTATGGAAACAACCAGAGTATACATTATAGTCTAACCATGAGTCCCCTCTCTTCTTATCAGTACTGTATTCCATGGGAATCCATGTTTCTTCTTCTACATAACTTGAATCTGGAAGCAATATTTTTAGTACCCTATTAGTGTTGCTAAACTCTATTTCCACATTGTCTCCATTATTTCTCTGATGTACATAGAAAGATCTTTTTGAGGATGAGACATCATAGATATGTCTAGATGCGAGTAGGATTCGATGAGTTATGGTTATAGGTTGCTTCGTTTCAATTTTATATCTTATAATAGTTGTGTTTTCTTGGTGAGGCATAAATATGGTTTTATATATATTAATACCTTGGAGTTTGTATGTGAAAACTGGTAGTTTATCGAAGGAGAATTCTCCTCCTGTGAGTGGATATATATCATCATTTAACTCCACGTTTTCTATGATATTTGATGTAAAAACCCATCTATTCAGTGGAGGGGTTAAACTAGCTATGAGTAAACCATGGTATTTACGAGTATTCTCATTAGAGTGAGTAAGAGAAGCATAGCCTCCTAAACCATTTGTTACGAGCCATTCTCTCATATGTCTTATCTCTGTGTTAACTGTTGTTTAAAATCCTGTAGGATATTCATGTAGTTGATGAAGCCTTCATAGGGATCATCATAGGGACTAAAGTATCGATGAACTGCTCCATCTTCGAAACCCTTAGTTGATATATAGTAGAGGTGATCTGAGGTTTGAAGTTTCCTCCATATATGTAGGAGATCTCTATCACCTCTCTCCTTAAGCTTTTTACCTATCTCCTGTAATTCTTTGAAGCAAGCATGCTGCATCTCATTTCCAAGCCAAGTTGATACATCTCTCTGTTCATCAGCCCATGATATAGCCCAGGGTACGTCTATTTCTCCAACGGGTTCATATCTCTCAATAGCTTCACTAACTGTTACAAAATCTAGGTGATCATACTTCAATACCTCTTCAGGTAGATGTTTTAGAAACTCGAAGATACCCGTCTCTGACCAGTGGTGTTCACCGAATGTTTCATAATCCATGAATAGATTTATTAGCTCCCCCGGTGTCTGAGACATCCACTTAGCATATTTATCAGCTGTAAGTGGGAAACCAACCCATCCTTTTGCTGAGAATCTAAAACCTATATCATCACTGAGAGTATAATTTCTAAGTAGAACCTTTATATCTGCATTCACTGGTTTATATA
>CAZCPZ010000248.1:0-2791 GCA_964499875.1 uncultured Thermoplasmatales archaeon
ACTCAAGGTTTGATCAACAGCTGTAAACTGATCTGTAACTATAATCGATGGAATAGAGCCAGAGATACTGAAACCGTTGAAGACAAGAGTATCATCTTTTTTCTCTAACAGCCTACTACCAACCACTGGTATGAATACCCGCTCACAGGGTAAATCGTGGGTTAGCACCTCTATCTTAATGGGGTTAAAACATATGGATACATAACTCTCTGATTCCTCCAAGGTAAGCCTCATCGAGATTCTATGGAAACTAGTTTCACATACACAATAAACAGTGTCCCCATCCATGGATATGGAAACCTTTTTCTTAGAGACTTTATCAATTAAACTAACACATCTCTCAATTCTCCTCCTTCTAGGTGCCTCAACTCCATATACCAGTTTAGGTGTTTCAGCTAAACTCAGGAGAAACCTGAGGTATCTACCACGTAATAGTCTCTTAACCATATAAACCAGTTTTTTAACGGTTGAATAAGGATTATAGAATGACATCGTTATTCCATATCTACTATCTAGATTAGTATCTCTAATATATACTATCTTCATATCTTTAACATTAAAAACAAATATTTTCTCATCTCCACATAACACATATAGTTTCTCTTTTTTCTCATCAACACTAAATGTGCATCTCCCATTTTTGTCCTTCCTAGTATATTCCTCTTTTGATAACCTATGTTTTAACTCTCTCAGGTTAAAGAATCGTGTCGAGGCATTCATCATCTCTACAGTAGCAAAGGTTTGCTCCATAGGCAAGGGTTTTAACTCTCTAAAATCTACTGGGAAAACCCCCTCTGACAGTCCTCCATTAGAAGTTATCCACTTAGCAGCATTATTATAACTTAAAACCGCTAGTTTCCTCCAAGTATCGTCTCTAGCTACATCTGCTAGTCTCAAGAGAGTTGAGACAATCATCATGGATTCAAAGGGAGATAACCTAGGTGTTATAGAGTATGAGATTGGGTGGAAACAATACCTTAGTTTCATATACTTTGTATCATAAAAATAGAACCATGTTACCATATAGTTTGCATATATAAGAGCATAACGGAGGTATTTCTCTTCCCTTAGTAACTCATAGGCGTCTAGGAATGCATCTATTATTGATATAGCAGAGAATGCTTCTGGTTCCTCTAGCCCTATATCTCTCAACCCATTTACACAAACAGGGGTTTCTATTTCAAGGAATTCTAATGCCTTCAAAGCAGCTTCTAGAAGAGATTCATCCCTAAATCTTTTATAGCCTAGTAGGAGTGCTCTAATACATTCACCTGTTCCTCCATAGGTCACATGTTTAGATAAATCCTCCAGTCTAACTCTTATTCCCTTGTCTTGTTGAAGAGCCATAGGCCAGGATCCGTTGTCTAGTTGAGTAGACACTATATACCTTAAGGCTTTCCTTACCAACTCTTCTACTTCATCATCCTGCTGATACTCGAGGTATCTTATTAGATGAAAAACTATAGAGGCTTGTCCACCAGGGTACCCAGAGTATCCACAATCTAGGTAGAAGAAACCTTGTAATCCATCTCTTAGTAGAGTAGTCATATTATACCATATAATCCCTTCTCCAATCCTTGGTTGAGTATATAGCCTAGGGTTGATGAACAACTCTCTAAGTTTCTCCCTCCACTCCAGGAATTGTTTAATCTTTGTCTCACTGAACCATCTACTAAAATAGTGTAGACGCACTGCTTCATAGGATAATAATGAGTAGCTTGATGATACAAAGGTGAAACCCGTCGTCTCTCTCCATGGGAGTTGAAGGAATGAACCAGTTATATTATCATAGGATCTCCATAAAGCTTTGTACCCCCTCTTGAAATTCTCCATGGGGTTAATAGGAGTAGTATCATCCAATCCCCTTTCACCTAGGAATCTTTCTATTGCTTCAACCCAGTTTCCAACTCTATATACCCTGGTTTTAAATATAAGGGAGTCTCCAGGTTTAACTCTAATACTAACCCTTTTCTTCCTGCCTAAACCAAGCCAAGCGTTTTCCTTCCTCTTAACCTCATAGCTTGTGAATAGATAGAATGAGACAACATAGTATCCTTCATCTTCTCTAAGAGAGATGAATGGGTAGACTTCTTCACCACCTATTCTCACAACGGGATTAAATTCAATAGCTACACAGTTTTCATCGAATTGAATAACCATCAAAGGCATCTTAACATATAATAGGGATCTACATAACTGCCCTCTATAGGTTTTATCAAGAATCTTTATTGTATAATATGTGTTGAATGGGTATGGTAGGAGGATATTCTTCTTCAATGTGAACTCATTATTTGTATACCACATACCTCCAATGAAGCTATACTTTAACCTCTCCTTTGGTATATGGATTCTCCTGAGTAGATAAACATTTGATGGAGAAATAACTATGTATCTATCCCCCTCTTGTTTTAGATTAGAATCTATCTCTTCCCTAATCATCTCTATATACCAATTCCCTTAGAAGTGTTCTGTTAACCTTGTATAACTCCACCCAGTGTTTCTCTTCTCCACTAATAGTATATGTAGCGTTTCTATAAACCAAGGTGAAAGGTTTCTCCTTGAATTTCTCATAGGATTCATTTGTCATATGTAGATACACTCCTACTCCAACGTTTACAACATTATACCTCATAATATCATCAATTAGAATATAGGTTATATTCAGGGAGAGTAATTCCTCTGCGCATTCTGTTACATTCTCTGCAGTCCAAGTTAGATTAGTTTTATCATATGTTATTGGAAATCCATCAGCCCATAGAAGCATTGATAATCTATGATCAGATGCAACTAC
>CAZCPZ010000249.1:0-2789 GCA_964499875.1 uncultured Thermoplasmatales archaeon
CTTCAACTAAATTTTTATCCAAGGAATTAATAAGATATTGTATATAAAAATGTTAGCTACATGACACTTCTTCCAAAACTAAGGGCCCTATTTATCCATGTATCCCCTTTCTTTTCTAGTTTATCCTATAAACCTTTTTCTCTTCTCAATCCATTTATACTTTTATTGGTTTAAACCATTCTCCATACCCGTTGTTGAAAAATACTGTTTTAGCAAAATAGTTTATCAATCATAGTATTATAGCTATATTTCTCCCCCTATTGGTTTAGAAAACCGGGGTGATAATGTTTTTGAGGTTAAAGGTTATTATAAGAGTATTATTGGTATCAGGTAACACACTTGTTTCCTTGGTTATAGTATGATCCTTATACCTCGCTACTATCCTATAATCTCCATGGAAATCCTCTACTAGTAAACCCTTCTTATCCGTATACCCCCTTTAGTATGGGTTTCCCATTCATTGAACATTAACTCCTCAAACACTAAACCTGATTTCCCAGGAGTCTAATGATCCGCCCAGAAACCCTATTGTATTACACCCTGTACACTTGGATGACTAATACAGTACTGTTAATACATCCCTAAGGTATCTAGCCTGTAAACCTTCATTCCCATAGGTTTCAATATCCAACTCGGTTATATAGATGGGTAAACCTAGAGATGCTATTTCATCTAGGTTTCCAAGTATAGTATCTGGTGTGGGGTAGGTATGGTGGTGTTAGATGCGCTTGTACACCTATTCCTTCTACTGGTGCACCCATATCTAGAAGTGTAGAGATTAAGAGAAGAACCTTCTCTCTATGATCCATATCACTAGGGTTATCCCTGATTAATCCATAATCATTATACATCAACAATGCATCTGGATCACTCTCCTTAGCAACCTTGTAGCAGTCTCTAAGTAATTCTATACCACACTCACACCATATCTCATTATTTGTTACAGCTTCATTGATTACATCCCAGTGTGCAACTCTACCTTCCTGTATTCCCTGGTATAATTCTCTATATGTGATATAACACTTCTATAAACCTCATCAGGTGGTAGCCCTCTAAGCCAATCAGGGCAGTGTTTATATGATGGGCAGAATAAGCAGTGTCCATGAACAGGTATACTATGATTCTCAGCCCAGCTGAAAACATAGTCAACATAGGGGTGTGCTATACTCTCCACTCTCCATTTAAGATGGTTCTCAATAGTAACCATGTTGAATAACCCCTCAATCTTCTCTACATACACAGGGTTCCGTCTCCAAAGAGGTCAGCAGCAACAGCAGTACCAAAAAGAAAATATTTCCTTGTTTGAGTTACTGTAGCCTCTACATTCTTTAATGGTTTATTGTTTTGATCAACACACTTGATTACTAGGTTGGGATTTCCTGAGATTCTCTATCCTCCTCGTTGTATTATCTAACCAATCATAGTTGTATTCCTCTACTCTAAAACAGGGATTATGAACCAAGTCAGCATCTAGATTCTCTATATCCACGTCCTCTCTAAGGTCTTTGAAGGAGATATTTGATATCTCAAATACACCCTTCTTCTCGTTGAAGAAGAAACATAGTTGATACTCCTTTGCATTCCAACTCATAAGGCTTCCATTAAAAGCAATCCTTATATTCCTAGTAGTGTTAGAGGAGGGTATATCAATCCAAACATATTTTCTATGAGATGAGTCTCTTTGTTGAATAGCAACTACTATACTATTAGGATTCTTCAAGTTGAAACTCAGCAGTGGTATATCTTCTTTATCACCTAGTATCTGGAAATCCTGTAATCCCGGATCTCACTTGTCTCATTAAAGACATCTATCCTAAGAATATTATATCTCTCAGCGGGTATAAACTCGTATCTACAGTATTGACCCCCTAGAAACCAGTATTCTAGTTCATCTTTAAAATCACCGTTATAGATTATATCACTACTTAGATGGTTGATGCATTCAATGGGTTGAATCATTAGTATTGGGTGATGTTAAACTCTTTTATCCTACTATTAAATCCTCCAAACATATACATCATCAACCCCCATGTTTCCAATAGTATCATAGGCTCTAACCTCTACTCTATGTAAACCCATGTTTTCTTTCCTCCATATCCACTCATATGGTTCCTCCATATCAATATACCTCAACTCATCGTCAACATAGAATTCTACTCTACTGATATCATCCTCATCAATAACTGAGACTTTAACTGTGACTCTACCTAACACCAGGCTTCTCCAAGGTTTAACCTTTTTAACTTCCTCATCGAAAAAGTAAAGATAACCTAGTAGTGGTTTCTCTATGAATACATAGGGTTTCTCCATGGATAGGTCTAGTAGATATATATGGGTCTCTCCCCTTAGTCTACCTATTATCTGGGTTTTAAGAATAATCCTTGTTCCATCTTTATTCCAACTATTATCTCCAACTATAACTTGGTACCCATTATACTCTGGGTGAAAGGGTTCATTAAAATAGGTTAATCTAGTCTTATTATCTCCATTGGAATCCATTATCCAGAGTTCTGTTCTAAGATCCCTGACTCTACCATTAAAACCTAGGTTTCTACTACTCATCCATATAATCCTTGATCCATCTGGGGAGTAATGAGCGTGTTCATCCCACTCCCTAGGTGTATTAGTTAGACGTGTAAACTCTCCTGTATGGGTATCCAGTGTGTAGATATCCATACCAGTCCAATCTACATTACTGTATACTGCTCCTGAGAATATTATCTTGGTATCATCTGGTGAGAAACCATGGCTCTCATAGAAGACATGGTTATCACCGGGTTGATATACTC
>CAZCPZ010000250.1:0-2786 GCA_964499875.1 uncultured Thermoplasmatales archaeon
TGGAGGGTTACAGAGAAATACATTCCCAGGGAATACTTGGAGGAGTTACATGGTCTCGCTGATGGAGCGGGTGTACCTTTTGAGGAGGTTGCTGTTGGAAATATTATAGCTATGCTTGTACATTGCTCTAGTTTTGCTGCATGGGGTCCTGCTACTAGGGATGGTAAACTATATCATATGAGGAGTTTTGATTTCCCGAAAATTATTAGAGATCCAGTTACAGGTAGATACCTCCAGGAGAATTCGGTGCTTATAGTACGTAAACCCTGTAATGGGTATGCCTCCTTAGAACCTTCTTTTGCTGGATTCGTAGGTAGTTTAGGTGGAATGAATGAGAAGGGTATAGCAGTAGGGGTTATATCATCGTGGAGTCATGATGAACAATACACGGGTATACCAATAGTGTTTCGACAACGCATGGTTTTGAATCACGCTGCATCGATTAATGATGCATTGGGTATTCTGATCTCTAATAGAACCTGTGGTTGGAATCTTATTGTATCAGATGGAAAAATACCTATCGGGTACGCAGTTGAAGTAACCGCTAATCATTACTATATTGGAACATGGAATGACACCGTTGAATCAATTCATCCCTTCTGGAAGATTGATCATGTAGTTAGGAGGACAAACATCTTTATAGATCCAACTACTGCTGCTACCCAACGTAGAAGGTATGATCCAAGGTTATTTCCAGTGTTATCATTGTTTATAAGTATTAATCCCCTTGGTTGGAGTATAACTCCTTCTTCTATTCCATGGATACATTATAGAGCGCTAAGCCTTGGTATAGAGGAGAGATGGAGTAAGTTGGATTTAAATGAAACAATGAATCTAACTAGAGAATTATATCATGGAGAGATAGACCCCTTTTTTAGGGTACTAGTTAAACTCGGCTTCTATGCTACTCTTCATCAATGGGTTGCTTGTCCAGAGACAGGTGATA
Source organism: uncultured Thermoplasmatales archaeon (assembly GCA_964499875.1). GTDB lineage: Archaea > Thermoplasmatota > E2 > DHVEG-1 > DHVEG-1 > B44-G15. The sequence goes on from CAZCPZ010000250.1 coordinate 947, forward strand.
TTCTTATCTCTTTTGCCACTGCTGATAAGGAGGCACATGAGAACCCAGTGTATCACTTTAACTTGTTTTCAATGCTATAACTCTATGGGTCCTAGGAATATCAAAAGAGTAGAAAGGTTTATGGGTAACCTCCTATCTTGAGACTAGGGTCACCTAGGAGTACCCATTGTTGCACAGTCTTTTGATCAACCCAATCCCAACCGAAGTCTGGAGACCACCAGCATTCTGGTAGAGTAAATTCTTTGAAAGTGGATATATAGCTGGTGATTGCTTGATTATATGTTACTCCTAGTGTATCATAGCCATGCTCACCGTATTGTCTGAAGAATTCTGATGTAATCCAGCCATCTCCTGCTCCAATAGTACACCATTCTCCTTCCCAACCCCAACCATACCCTGTGTTACCCATACTAGCTATAGCACCTGTATCTGGTAGCTTAATCATATACCAACCCCAGCATTCTGGTGTTGGTCGCCCATAGGTATGCATCCAAATATTTTTACCTAGATAGATTAGCAGGAATAAATCTAGGACTGATGGTATCAAAGAGACATTGAACATACTGTTATGGCATCCTCCAACAACTACTATTGGTAGTTTATTCTTATTTGTTAGCTCTCGCATTGGGAAAACAGGGGTTTTGATGAATGGGAAGAATGGTGAAACCTGAGAGACTACTAAACCCGCTACCTGCCCATGTCTTCGATTCCCGGGGATACCAGGGTAATGGTCTCCCCACCAACCTGGGCTACCATGACCTGAGAAGAAAGCTAAACCACATCCTTGGCTGAAGAATCTTATAACATCCTCCATGCAGGAGAAGTTACCATTTGATGTCCAAACAGGTATCTTCTCAAAATCATCTGGTATATAATATAGTGCTCCTCCTCGTCCATGAATAGATTTTCCACCTGTAACCCATTCTCCCTCATAGTACATCTCAGTGTTATTACGCCAAGCGGAGAACACTGTTTCTCCATTGCTATTGTTTATCCATACGTGTATACTGGTGAGGTTACCATAAGGCTTGGGATCATATGATTTACCTCTTATCGTTAGAACTCCATCAACATAGCTTATATTAGCCCACCAGAATAAATCATTACAATAAGCCTCCCAGTGAGTTGGTTCATAGGTTACATCTGTGTTACCAAGAATGTTTCCATTTGATATGCTTACTATCTCTGCTATTGGTGGAGCAGGGTAACCATTCTGTAGCGCTGGATTGAGGTGGTCATCATGGTTAAAAGTTATGTTAGAGGGTTTTGTTCTATCCAGGGTTATATGTATAACATCTATGGGTCCTTTTTCTCCCTCCGGATTCATACTCTGCGCGTAGATGGTGTACCCTCCATCTGGTAAACCATTGGTATCCCACTGTATATTTAGATCTTGTTGATCAAGGAATCCATCACCTGAGAAAACCATTATTCGTTTAAACCATTCTCTTCCATAGGTAGTGTTTTCATATTTTATAATCTTGTTTACCACTGTTTTTACTTCATCTAGGTTTCTACAAGCTAGTCTACCTACGGCTACATCTGGATAGAGATCTAGGATATCCTGTGGTCCTTCCTCTTCAACATTAATCCATTCCCCGAAGATATTATTTCCATTGGAATCCCAATTCTCGAATTCTCCACCAGTCTTATATATATCAGCATAGTAGAGGTCGCAAAGATAACTTGGTTCACCAGCTATTAGATTAGCGTATCTAACAGGTACATACCATCCTGAGGCACCACTATTGGTATCATCTTTGGGTTTAGCATAAACTATTGATCTAAGTCCACCTACTAGTAGTACGTATTTTACTCCCCATTGTTCGATTGCGTCTTT
>CAZCPZ010000251.1:0-2784 GCA_964499875.1 uncultured Thermoplasmatales archaeon
GTGGTCTATGTTATTGAGTGTTTTTGGGGATCTCTTTTGCACCTCTATCAAAGAAGAATGAAACTAAAAATGTTGAGTTCAAAAATTTACTAGTGGAAAACATAATTTGGAAGAGAGGTGTACCAAGACTCTAATTAATGAAGTCAGAAGAGTTAGATTGGAAACTACAGTATAAATCCAGATAAAGTAGAGTAAGAATGATGAATAAAAGGTTTGTCACAGGATAAACTAAGTATTATAATAGTTATAATTACTATGGTGTTGTTTATGGTAAATACAACGATTTCAATAACTAAAGAAACAAAGGAAATCTTATTAAAACTAGGAAACAAAGGTGAAACCTATGATGGCATAATAAGGCGGTTGATAAAAAATTTTGTTTGGAAAAAGATGGATGAAAGATGGAATGAGATACTGAAGAATGATGAATTTATTCCTCTTGATGAGTTATGAAGATGCCATATACTGTTTTAGTGTCAAGACTTTCCAAAAAAGTTTCAAAAACCCCCACCTTCTCTAAAAATAGGATAAAAGATACTTTAAAAGAACCGCAGAGGATCCCTATACATCACGTCCAAAATGCGATATAAAGATACTAAGAGATACACATCCTCAAAAACATCGTTTGGGAATAGGCAGTTACAGAATTATTTACCTTTATAAACAAAGATAAAGTGAAAATCATTGACCTGATAAAAAGAGATAGGGTATAGTAAAATAGAATAAATCTCAGCTTTTACATCAACATCGTTAATTATGAAAATGATTAGATCTAGGTATGTTGGGCTTGTAAATCCGGTGTATGGTTTGCTAAGCTTAGAAACAAATGGTTTAGAGAGAAATATAGAGAGATGATAAAAGTTATAATGGTGGCATAGATCGAGATATATCCTTGATGAATAACCTTGAAAACCTTTTATGCATATATTACCTCTCTCAGTATCCTCTCTCTAATCCTTGGTTTAAGGGCATTAACTGTAACCAAATCCACCTTATCTACTAAAACCTCTCTCAATAGTGTATCAAGGATCCAGCTCTATCATCACCATAAGGATTAACCCAACCATTATATATTAGAATCAACCTCAAAGGGTTTCAGGATGCCCAGTGTTATCCCTAAGAGTAACACAAGGTATACCTTATACATGTTTCTTCTTGTACTCCACCAGAATCAGTTAAAACAATTTTTGCATTTAAATATAACCTTTCCTCCTCCAGTATATGGCTTTCCAGAATCAACCCATTATAGATTTCATATCTCTTCAATCACTCTTTTTCTTATGTCTCATCATCTCTAGATACTTAGCTGGTGACATCTTAAAGTATTTGGAATTTTGCATAAAACTATCAATCAATATTGCCTGCTGTTTACTCCATATTCCATTTGGTGTTTTTTTAATCCATTCAGCATAATAATGAATGAATTTCAATCTTTCTCTTAGGTTTTCATCTTTATCAAACTTTAATTCCATATCTTTCACCATCCACCTTTAATTCATGCATAAACCTTTCAATAAGTTTCAGATCGATTTCTTCTCTAAAAATATCCCAGAGATACACTGCATCTTCTATATCCTTATTACTCCCAAGATATAATTTATAGGGTATTTGAAGTTCGATTGGAGAAATGAATATATATTCACCATCTATCGTAACTTTTATCCTGTTTTCAATAGCATATCTATCAAATTCATCTTTTACAAATTTTAATTCGATATTTGGTATAACTGTATCTTCCTCTGCAATTCTTATCGCTAATCCTTCTTCAAGCATCTCATACAATCCATCTACATTTTCAGGATTTAGAAAATAGTATCCATTATTTAGGAGCATCTGATAAAATGAGATAAAAGTATTTTTATCAATGTTTTCTATAAGTGTATCAATATCCTCCGTACCTCTTGCTCTGCCAAAAAGAATCGCAACATACCCACTTACAATCGTATATTTTGTGTATTTCTCAAGCAATTTTGCAAAATTTAAGACAAATTTGTCTAGGGAGGTAATTACTTTATCTTTTATGGCTATATTATCCTTCTTATAATTCAGTTCCATTATTACACCTTCAGTTTATAACTAAATTCCTGAATCTAAATATCACTGTTCCACCTTCTATATAGGGTTTACCCTGATATACACATTGCATATAGGCATGGTCTGGGTTTTCCTCCGTTGTCAATCCAAGCTCAACTAGAATTTATTATGTTCCCAGAGTCAAAGCATAATTCTCCAGAGGATGTATACAGAGAGCATCTCTCTCCTCCAGTATACTCCAAGGGTCATCAACCACTATCCTATCACCCTTCCTATACACTGGACATCTACCTTTTATATCATGAACTATGAACTCAAGCATATATGTTATTCACCTCGTTATATAAACATAATAAATTGCATAATCAGGTTTTTGGTACATGATAAACTACTCCTACCACCACAGCTTTTTATTAAACCTTTTTTAATCAAATCTACCTACCAAGTTTCTTCTCCAAATAATCTTTTAGATAGAAAAAACCCATCCAATAGGTTTCTCTAGTTCTATTAGTAACACCTATCTTTTTAACACCATGTTTCCCTCTCAGATAAGGTTTAAGCTTACTTAACTCTCTCTGTATATCCATTCTGGGTTTAGATAGATGTAAACATCTTTTTATAACTTTTGGGATTTCTACTGGACTCCTTCAAATAAGTTTAAAGCAGAGGAGAATAAAAATGAAGAATCTATAAATAAAGATCTATACCACTAAGATTTGGGATTTTGATACCACTAGGGATTTGAGATTT
>CAZCPZ010000252.1:0-2778 GCA_964499875.1 uncultured Thermoplasmatales archaeon
ACTCAAGCGGTTTGTAATACGATTCCAGTAACTAGAGGCGTAGCTATTACTAGTGATCCCAATGGCAGAGTGGAATCAGATAGAGTAGAGACTTACATAGGAGGACATCCTATACCAGATGAGAATAGTATAATAGCTACACAGCGGATTCAACAACTTATATCAAACTGTGAGAATAATGATCTACTACTAGTATTAATATCAGGCGGTGGATCAGCATTACTATGTAACCCCAGGGTGTCTCTAGAGGATATGCAGAGGTTAACTGATCTACTTTTGAAATCCGGAGCTACAATCAATGAGATAAATACTATCAGGAAACACTTATCCCATGTGAAAGGTGGACAGTTGATTCAACATGTCCCATGCGAGGTTATAAGCCTTATAATCTCAGATATAGTTGGTGATCCAGTAGAGTTTATAGCATCTGGTCCAACATCTCCTGATTCAACAACTTTTGAAGACGCAAAAAAGATCTTAGAGAAATATGGTATATGGAATGAGGTACCTGATAAAGTAAGAGGAGTAATAATGGATGGTTTAAAAGGAGTGATACCAGAGACACCAAAGGAGGATAATGAGGTTTTCAGGAGAGTTAGAAACTATATAGTAGCGAATAATGAGAAAGCCTGCATAGCAGCAAAGAATCATGTAGAGAAAAAGGGATATAGAGCGAGTATAATAACAACGAGGTTAACAGGAGAAGCAAGAGATAGAGGTATATACCTGTTGGAGAAAACCATTGGTTACAGTGATAAAGTTTTTATATCAGGCGGAGAAACAACTGTTACAGTGAAAGGTAGGGGAAGAGGAGGGAGGAACCAAGAGATGGTTCTAGGATGCATAGAGGAATTAGATAGTAGAAACGTTGTTTTTACTTCCTTTGCCACAGATGGAATTGATGGGAAGAGCGATGCAGCTGGAGCAATAGCGGATGGGTATACAAGGAGAAAGGCTATGGAGAGGAAACTTGAACCAAAGGTTTTCTTAGAGGAAAACAACTCCTATGAATTCTTCAAAAACCTAGGGGATTTACTGTTAACTGGACCAACTGGTACAAATGTAATGGATATTCAAGTAATGGTAACATGAGACAAGAAGAAACCATGGTTGAAGAATAAAAAACATCAAAAAGATAGAGACAAAAACATTTAAATAAGGAAGGTATAAATCGAACAATTGAGATTATAATATTGGTGATAGATAATGTTTCACTTCAAAAAAGAGTGTTTAATCATAACGACTTTAATCCTTAGTTTAACCCTCACACCGAATCCAATGCATGCATCTACTGAGATTAACGATGCTGCTATAATAAATGAAGAGGATGGAATATATTATGTTGAATACTTCACTGAGGATGATGTTATTCTACAAAACTGTGTAATTGAATCAGGTAGAATAATACTGGACCCAAACAAGCTTGGAGTAACTATATATGATTTATCTAAATCCGAGGGCACTGCATATACATGTGACACACTCTTCTTTATTCCTTATATCCGTAAAATCATATCTATACCCTTCCTAGAGGAGGAGAAAGAGGTTTCTAAACTAGGTATAAACTTGCTTAAAAAGAGAGACTGGAATTATTATCCTTATACAAATAATAGTAAACCTTTGAAGAGGATACATCACTTCCGTATCAAGGTTACTCAGAAACCAGATAAAATAGATAGAATGGAGATACACTGGTTTGGAAAAACAGATCAATCTAGAGAAATCGCTATGTACTGCTGGTATCCACAGGTTAACGCTAAAAGAGGGGGATGGGTTAAAGTAGATCAACTCTTACTTGATGAAAACAATAGTAGGAATATACATCTATCCTTCAATACAAACAAGACCTACCCAATAGATAATGATGGATACGTTGATGTCTGTATAATAGTTAAACCCGAGTTCTCAAAACACTGTACTCTATACAGTGATTATATTGAAATCCTCACTAGAGGAAGAGGACACGCAACAAATGGAGTAGTCTACTCTAAGATTGGTGGTAATAAAGCCCTCTCACCAACTAGTATATCTAGGTGGGAATACTTTATATGGGAGGATGATGCAGATAGAGAAACAACTCATGTTAAATATCAACTCTTCTACCTAGATGAAAAGGGTAAACTAAAACGTGTAGAGGATTTACCAGATAACTCAAATGGTTTTGAAAGTGGTTCTCAACCAGTTTCAATAAGAGAAATCCCACCACATTATAAGCTTGTTATAAAAGCTACATTGACTACAAATGATTCATCTAAAACCCCCTCTATATCTAGTTGGGCTATAACATGGCAACCCAAGGAATGGGAGTGGAGGGATCTCTTCACAAGTGATCTTAGAATAGAGAGTAGAGGAGATAATATTCATCTATACATGAATAAAGTATACCTCACGCCATCTATGTATGATTGGCCTCTAGTATGTCAAAACCCCGCTAATACCAGGGTAACTGATAGTAAGGGACCCACTAGAGGAGAAGGTAAACTGAGATGGGTTACATCCATACATAAACTAGGGAAACTTGGAGGAGAATATATAAACCCTGTTGTAAAAGGAAGTACACTATACATTGTATCTAAAAATGGAACAAAGATCTATGCATTGGATACCCATGCTGGAGGAGGAAATGAAACATTAATAATTAATGATGAGAAGGATGTAGGTGATATACCTGATAAGGAGGCTACGAGTACTCCAGCAGTGGGTGACAACTATATAATAGTAGCAACTGGTTCCACTGCACCTGGAGGAGGAGTTAGAAACAAGATATATGCTTTTGAT
>CAZCPZ010000253.1:0-2748 GCA_964499875.1 uncultured Thermoplasmatales archaeon
CTTGGCTTGTAGCAGGGATTATAAGTATTTATCCACCAGCGGCTCTTGTAGCTCTACTAGGTGGACTCTATGGTTTATATATACTTTATATAGGTTTACCGATTCTAATGGAGACACCTCAGGATCAGCAGGTACCTTATCTGATAGTTGGTATAGTTATATATATTATTATTATGGCTGTGGTTTGGTGGGCTGCCTCAGCGATTTGGGGTGCAATGGTGTGGAGTGCCGTTGAAAGTGCACTAGGTGGATATTATGGTGGAGGGTATCCACCCTCCTTCCCACACCTATAAAAATTTTTATCTCCCCTCTTTTTTATAGGTGGTAGAAGATATATTTCGTTTTTGAATGTTATCACTTTAATTGTTTCACCTTTTAGGTTTATAGGTTGAGGTTTCTTTATTGTTTGAATAACATAGGTTTTTGGATCCATGAGTTGTACTTCATCTTCCACTTGGCTTACAATAATCATCTCTTGAGTTATCTCATCTCCACCTAGAAGAGTGATGTATGGTAATTCTTTAGTAGTTATGTTTATCTCACTCCAGTTTAACAACTCTAGTAGATGAATCTTATTCTTCGAGAAATATAGAACCTTGTAGAGTGTGTCATTGTATATTATGAAATCCCCTTGTCTAAATGGGTAGAGTCTTAGTAGATAAGTCATCCTATATAGTTTTCTACCATCTTTTACTCCAATGGTTTTAGATGAAATCTTTAATTCTCCTCCGAAGTGTTCTTGCGTCTTCTTTATTATGGTATGTGCTGCTTGTCTATCACTTAGATAGAAATCTAAGCCACCGTGTTCCTCTCCTATGTCTGTTATGAAGAGTGCTCTATTACCCTTCTCCTGTATACTAGTAACCATCTGCTCTATAAAGGATCTTAGCTCCCTCCGCTCATCCTCTGATAGCTTCCTCTGTGAGGCTCTTAGTTGAAGTATGGCTTCATGGTATCCACCGAATTTACGGGAGCAGATATTGCAGACATTATTTTTTAACCTAACTATAATGCTATGTTTCTCCTCTACTTCTACATCTTCTATGAATCCTATTATTGATACCCTGCAAGCAACATCTTCTTCTCTAGGGTTGCACTCTACTTCTATTCTAACATCCCTGAGTTCCCTATTGATTATATAAAGATGTTTAATCCATCTTTTAACTATGGTTTCAAGATCATCATTTGTCCAAGTGCTCTTATATTTAAGGGCTCCGCAGTGAACACAGAGAGGTATATCTATCACTGATGGCCCATATGTGAATCTATGGTTTTTTAAGTAGCATTCTAGGCAGGATCCATCACGGAATATCTCTTTCTCTTTACCACAGTCAACGCATAACATGGGTTTTCAGTTTCTAAAATAGAGGGGAGGAGGTATTTTAAGGTTACATCCCCTCTATGGCTTTTAATCCTTCTTTGAATGCTTTCTCATTAACCTCTCTATATTTATCCGGAACAGCATCTAGTATAGTCTCAAGTAGTATCTCTGAGGGGAATGGCAATATATCCACTGCTGCAAGTGCTCCTAGCATGACAATGTTTTTTGTTATAGCTGCACCAGCTTTTTTAGCTAAAGATAGTGCATCTATTGTATATAACTCTGCATGTGCCTCTAGTTCCTCTAAGACATCTTCTAATCTAGGATAGGTTTCTCCACCTATAGTTACTGTGAAAGGTATAACAGGTGTAATATCTGTTATAACCTTGGTTTGTCTACCAGCATAATTAATATACCTAAGTGTTTCCACTGGCTCCATACCTACAATTGCATCTGCGGATCCTCTCGCCACGAGTGGACTTGAGACATCTCCTATTCTAACTGTACAGTATACTGATCCTCCTCGTTGTGCCATACCATGTACCTCTGAGGTATACACGTTCATATCAGCTTTAACTGTTGCTTTACCAAGTATGTTCGCTGCTGTGATTACTCCTTGTCCACCTACTCCTACTAGGACTATACTGGTTTTAGTCATATATTTTTCACTCCCCCTCTTCTTCTTGTTTCTTGATTTTTATTGCTTTCTCTGGGCAGACTTGTATACATACTCCGCAGCCTGTGCAGAGTTGTTCATCTATATGGATACTGTTATCTTCAGCGTAATAGAAAGCCGGGCATCCAAACTCTGTGATACAAACCTCGCATCTTGTACAAAGCTTTTGATCAACCATGAAAACAGGTATTGTTTTACCTTGTTGTTTCTTTAAACGATTCTCCAATAAAATACAAGGTGATTTACTAACTATTACAGATGGCCCCTTATAATCAAGTGCTCTTTTAAAAGCCTCTATGGTTCCTCTGAGATTCTTTGGGTTAACCACCTCTATATGTTCTATACCGCATCCCTTAGCGACTTCTTCAACTAGTATCCTTTTAGCAGGGTTTCCCATTCCATCGAAATCTGTTCCAGGGTGTGGTTGATGCCCAGTCATAGCTGTTGTTCTATTATCTAGAACTGTTATAACCACATCATGGTTATGATGTGCTGCATCAATGACTGCTGGTATACCAGCGTGGAAGAATGTTGAGTCCCCCATGAAGGATATAATTTTTTGAGTAGTTGCAACTGCTAGACCACAGGCTATTCCCGCGTTTGAACCCATACATAGTAGTAGATCCGCCATCTCATATGGTGGTTCCTTACCAAGCGTATAGCAACCTATATCTGTTGGATACACAGTATTGTTTGGTGCTGCTTTCTTAGCCGCATAGTATGTTGCTCTATGTGGACACCCTGGGCAGAG
>CAZCPZ010000254.1:0-2739 GCA_964499875.1 uncultured Thermoplasmatales archaeon
ATGTCTAGAGATCCCGTTACATGTAAACCTGATGATAGAATCGTTGATGTACTCCAGAAGATGATTCGTCATCAAGTTAGACGTATAGGAGTAGTTAGAGAAGGGAAACTAGAAGGAGAGATTACCTTAAAGCATCTGATCCATAAATACTATCAAGCTACTCAGTATCACCCAATTGTAGAGGATAAAAACGAATAGGATTCCAAAGTATATAGTACTTCCTGCAAAACATTAATAATCCACCTTAGATATACTATCCTTTGAAAGGGCGGGTAACAAAGTGGTTATGTGGCGGACTGCAGATCCGCATACGGGGGTTCGAATCCCTCCCCGCCCTTTTTATTTGAAATGGGGGGTATAGAAAGTGAGAAGGCGGCTACTTAGATGTATTCCTTATACCCCATTTATTATGGGTACTATAATATTATTATCATATAATTTAAGTGTTGGTTCTTCTGTAGTTATAAGTGAAGTGATGTATAACCCTATTGGTGGAGATAGGGGTTATGAGTGGGTGGAGCTTTTTAATCCATGTAATCACTCTGTTAATATTACCAATTGGAGTATTCGAGATAACTTCGAGGATGATACATTGATGATGTGTGGAGAAGGGGAGAACAGTTCTCCGGTTATTCTACCAGCTTATAGCTACGCTATAATTACTCCAAATAATTCTAGACTATGCAACTCATCTGATGAACCAAGGGGTGTTATAAGGTTGTGTGTAGATGATGATATAGGTAATGGTCTGGGTAATAGCGGAGATGGATTATATCTATTGGATTCAAATGGAAAAATTGTGGATGCAGTTGAGTGGGGTATTAACTATTCTGATATCCCTGGTTCACCAGCTGAGATAGTTGATGAAGGGTTTTCTCTTGCTAGAGTGAGAGATTATAATGACTCTTCTATTGATTTTCAACCAGCTATTCCAACACCTGGTTTGAGGAATCTCCTTATACAGGATGTCATCAACGTATCCATATACCCTCGTTTTATACCAAAGATTTTGGATGGAGAAGAGTATAGTAGTGTATTTTCTATCTATGTTAAACTGTTAAACTTACATCCTCGAGGTAGGTATTCATTAAAGGTTTTTGTAGCTAGAGATGAGAAGAGTTTACCTGGAAGTCAAACATGGGATGGCAGGGAGTGGAGATACTCTAATTATTATGTCCTAAACATAACTGTAGATGAGCATGGATGTTGGTCAAAGTGGGTGGCTTTACGTTTATGTAGTAGGTACAAGGGTTATCAGAGTTTAAGGTATAATGATTCAGCTATAATAGGAGTTAAACTTAGGAGAGGAGATGGTTTTGTGTTGGAGGTAACAAAAAATGTTTCTCTATTAGATATGGATGATAGCACTTCTAATGGGTACCCGGGAGGATATTTGGTAGGTGTGTTATCTATCAATGAGTCTGGAGTAGTAGCTGTTTTAGATGCGAGTAATAGTGTAACAGGTTGTTACTTAGTGGAGAGTAACTCTATAGATGAAGGTTATCCGGATGTATATGGATACTATAAGGTTTCTACTCCTATTGGAGAAGAGTATAGTCTCATATTTATCCCTATTGATACCTTTGAATACCTCGTTATCGATAACAATTTATCTATTCAACAAGGAGTATATGGTTTATCTATAGATGCTTCAGAGGAGATTCACATCGATAACAGAAACTATGGTATACCGGTTAATATAGAGAACACAGGTGATTTTAATGATACAATACTCTTGGAGATTAATAGCGTAACTAATAACTGGAATGCTACTCTTGAATCCACTGCGTTAACTCTTAAACCTGGAGAAAAGAGAATAATATATCTTGGAGTAACCCCTAGTTGCATTGAGAGGAGGAAGTATAGAGAGACTGTTATATCAATTAAAGCTTATTCTAAGGGAGATATAGGTGTCTCTAAATGTATCTCCATGAGGATCTATGTAGATGCACCGGATCTAGTGGTTAGAGGAGTGAAAACTTATGGTGAGGATGGTGAGGAAGACTTTGTTTTCGGAGAAGGAGAACTAGTTAGAATAAAAGCCTTCCTTAAGAATCAAGGTAATGTCAATGCAACGGATGTGACAATATGGTTTTATTATGATGTGATGGATGATGATCATCTCATTGGGTGTAAACATTATAGTTGCGTAGGTAGGTATCAGAAGTATCCATCGGTTCAATGGGATACAAAGGGATTAGAAACCGGAGAACACTATATTATAGTAGTAGTTGATGCAGAGGATAAGATAGAGGAGTTGGATGAGTATAACAATGAATATACTCTACCAGTTGAGATAATAGATACAACTCCATTGGAAGCTGAGACGGGTATACTGATAACGGAGGTTTATCCATGTTCCCATAGAGGTGTACATAATGAGTTTATAACCATATCGAATCCTAACTCAGGGGATATATCTATCTCTGGTTGGTATCTCACTACTCAACCATCTAAGAGTAAGAATAAGCAGAATAAGATTATCTTCCCCGCTAATACTATAATTGAGGCTAATAGTAGTATAACAATAACTGAGAATGCAACAGCTTTTATCATGGAAACAGGTGAGGAGCCATTGTTTGAGTATAGAGTGGATTCAGATAGTGGAGTGGAAAACATGTTTACTGAGAAAACATTTATATTACCAAATAAGGGTGGAGTTGTAGCTCTTAAGGATTCATATAATCACACTATTGATCTCATAGTTTATGGAGAGAAGAATGATTCTATAGATGGGTG
>CAZCPZ010000255.1:0-2728 GCA_964499875.1 uncultured Thermoplasmatales archaeon
AAGAGCCATATTCACCGGAACATTCAACTGGTTACCAATTAAAGAAAGTGAGATACCAGCTGGAGCAATACCAGGGGTATACTATCTTGCATCCCACATGAGTCTAGGGGAGCTTGTGGGTGGGGGGTACCAAACTATACTATTGGGTAACGCCCAGTTTAGTAATGCAATTGTACCGCTGCTTGGAACATTATTGATATTCTTTATAGTTGTATACGCAGAATCATCTAGAGTTGAATTACCCCTTGCTCATGGTAGGGTGAGGGGAGCCCGTGGGAGATACCCTATTAGATTAATCTATGCCTCAAACATACCTGTTATCCTAATGTCGGCCTTATTAGCGAATATAAATATGTTTGCATTACTATTGTATCAATCAGATCTACCACTCCTTGGACACCAATGGTGGATTGGAAAATATGATTTAACTGTGTCTACTCAACCTTTAGCTGGAGGAGTATGGTATATAACTAGGTTGAATGGTATTAGAAGCTGGTTGATACCTATATTTGCAGGTGGGTATGGCGGGCACGCCCCTTGGCAGTTTGCTTTAAAAGTCATACTATATCTGACTATAATGATTGTCGGATCTATTCTCTTCGCTAAATTCTGGATTGAAACAACGAATATGGGTCCAGCAGATGTAGCTAAGCAGATTCAAACATCTGGTATGCAAATACCAGGATTTAGAAGAGACCCCAGGGTTTTGAGAAGAGTCTTAGAGAGATATATACCAGTTGTAACTATAATTGGTGGAGCAGCAGTTGGCATGCTAGCTGGTTTCGCTGATGCAATTGGAACAGTTGGAAACGTTAGTGGGACAGGAGTACTGTTAACAGTGGGTATAGTTATCAGGTTATACGAAGATATAGCTAGAGAGCAAGCAATGGAGATGCACCCTGTATTAAGAGGATTCTTCGGTGCAGAATAAAAAACAAAGAGTTTTTATATACTCCTATGGTACAATAAGGTGGGGAGATGCTGCGGGAGAATAAGGCACAGAGTAGTCAGTTATTGTTACTCATGCTGTTGATGTTCCTTATGCTCTTCATATTTGGAGACCCAACTGTTAGTAGAATCATTGTCTCCACTATAGACTCCATATTCTATCCCCTAATAGGTTTTAATGGTAGATACCCTGTTTTAACATTGATTCTAGCTGGTTTAATAGTGGTGTTCTTATCCTCTTTCTTCCAAAACCTATTTGTTGATTGGAAGAAAGTTGGTGAATCACAAGAGATCACAAAAGCATTCCAAAGGGAGTTATCTAAAGCTAGGAAGGAAGGAAATATGAATAGGGTTAAGAAACTCATGAAGATGCAACCAGAGATTATGCGACGACAAACAGAGGCATCCAGCGGTATGATGAAACCGATGTTCTTCCTATTCATATTTATTGTTCCAATATTTATGTGGCTTCGCTCGTTCTTAAGTGGTTTACCATACTATTATTTCACAGTACCCTGGAGTAACCAAGTATCATTATTTGATAGATCAATACTATGGCAAGCGTGGTTGTGGCTCTACCTGTTATTCTCAATGGTGGTGGGACAAGTTATCAGACAGGGATTAAAATGGATAAGCTGGTCAGAATGGTGGGAAAAAACAAAAAAGAAGATAAAACTTACCTCCACCTAGAATGCCTACCATAACAGTAAGTGGAACACCAGGGAGTGGTAAAACAACTATTGCAGAACTCCTACATAAGAAACTTGGTATACCCTTTGTTTCATCAGGAATGATTTTTAGGGAATTAGCTAGGAAACACGGTATGAACCTAGCGGATTTTAGTAGATACTGCGAGGAGAACGAAGAAATTGACAAAGAACTAGATGAAAACCAATTAGAGTTACTTAGAAAGGGAGATATCATACTCGAGGGGAGACTAGCAGGCTGGCTTGCATATAAGCATGGTATACCAGCTTTTAAGATAATGATAGATGCAGATAGAAGAGTTAGAGCAGAGAGGATAGTGGAGAGAGAAGGAGGGAAGGTGTCCCAAAGAGAAAGAGAGATTATGGAACGAGAGAATAGTGAACAGAGAAGATACCTGAATTATTATGGATTCGATATAAGAGATTCTTCAATATATGATCTAGTGATTGACTCAACAGATAAGAAACCAGATGAGATCATAGAGATCATAATTCAGCATCTAGACATGGAGAGGTAAAGAGGTATGGAGGGTAAACTACCGGTTGATGTAGAACGGAAGAGGATTAAAAAAGTGGATGCTGAAACAAATCCACATTATGGTAAGAAACCTGAGGATAGAAGTATAGTTGAACTCCTTGAGGATGGTCTGATTAATCTTGATAAACCACCTGGACCTACCTCTCATCAAGTAGACGTATGGGTTAAAGAAATTCTTGGTGTCGATAAAGTAGGGCATGCAGGAACACTAGATCCAAAGGTTACAGGTGTCCTACCAATAGGTGTAGGAAGAGCAACAAGAGCTCTAAGAGTGCTACTCAAAGCAGGCAAAGAATATGTTGGAATCATGACGTTACACAAAGATGTTGAAGAAGAGAAGGTTAGAGAAACATGTGAGAAGTTTGTTGGTAAAATCACTCAGCTACCCCCTGTACGATCGGCAGTTAGAAGAGTTAGAAGGAAGAGGAGGATATATTATCTTAGGATCCTAGAGATTGATGGGAGAAATGTTTTATTTAGAGTTGGTTGCCAAGCAGGAACATATATAAGAAAATTATGCTATGATATCGGGGAG
>CAZCPZ010000256.1:0-2722 GCA_964499875.1 uncultured Thermoplasmatales archaeon
AGAGTTTTTCTTAGATACACTAAGTATTAGAAAAATGGGTAGATATATAAGAGATGAGCTGAGGAGAAGAAACTAAAAAATCCCACATGAAGAGATTGTATAAGAAAAACTTAACACTGATCCCCTAAGACCTCCTTATACACCTTGATTGTCTCCTCAGCAGCTCGATGCCAACTAAATCTCCTGGCGAACTCTACTAGAACACTCTTATCCCTCCTATGGGAATAAGCGTACTCTATAGTCTCAGCTAACTCCTCTGGTTCCAACCTACTATAAAACACTACATCTTGATATATTTCTTTGAAAACAGGGAGATCTGAGACTACACAGTTTGTACCACACGCTAAAGCCTCCATCGGAGGCATACCGAAACCCTCAGAGTAAGAGGGGAAAACAAAAAGATCAGCGTGACTATAATAATCTCTAAGTGTCGAGGTAGGTTGGTAACCCAGCTCTATTAAATCAACATTACTCTTCTTTGCTATTTCGAGGCATTCTCTATAATACATTGGTTCAGCAATTGGACCTATTCTTATAAACCGATACTTAGATGAATCCAGATACCTTAGAGCTTCTAATATCAATTTGATACCCTTGCGTTTTTGAAACGCACCTACGAATAGGAGATTACATTTATCATTAGAGATACGAGGAGGTTTATCTTTTGAGGGGTAAAATGTTGAGTGATCTATTCCACAGTATATGGTATGGATTCTATCCTCATCTACATTAACTACATCCATTATTTGGTTTGCTACTTGATTAGAAATAGTAATTATCTTCTTCATACTTTTTAATCTACTGAGGAATAATCTGAAAACATTTCTCTTAATGAAACTTGAATTAAGCTGTAATAAATCAAACAAAGTAAGTATATTTGTCCTCAGGTGAATATTGAAGATATCAATAGAGTGAACAACAGGAGTTCTAATCCTAGTAGTTAATAGTTTAGCTTGTATATATGGTAGATTCAAAGGTTTATCTCTAATCTTTATCTCAACATGATTTATATCGCATAGTTTCTTCAACTCTCTTGTAATGTTTTTAGAGTAGTGGTGTACACCACTTTTCCCACCAACTCTTGTTATCAAAGTTATCTTACTAGTTACCACGTAATCTACCTTCCCAGAGTCATAGTTACTATAGGAGGATTACTTCATTCTGTTTCTAAACCATTCTATAGTCCTCCTTAAACCATCCTCTAAACCTATCCTAGGTTTCCAACCTATGGTTTCCCTAATCTTTGTTATATCTGGGCAACGTCTCCTACAATCACCAACCAATGGTTCCTCATAGATAGGTTTCAAATCCTCTCTACCACAGAGTTTTAAAACTAGTGTACTCAACTCATTTATAGTTATCTCCCTCTCCATACCAATATTGAATACCTCCCCCACTGCTCTAGGGTTTCTTGCAATAGCAATAGTGGCATCCACTGCATCAGATATATATGTAAAGGATCTAGTTTGTTCACCATCACCATATATTATGGGTGGTTCCCCTGATAGAACCCTGTTTATGAATATTGAAACCACTTGTCCATAGGGTGTCCCAATTAATCGTGGCCCGTAGGTATTGAAATACCTTAGAATAGTAATGGGTAAACCTTGTTTATCATAGTAGGATAAACAAAAGATTTCTCCAATAAACTTGCTACCTGAGTAGGAGTGCCGTAGAGTAGCCACAGGGTTATCTAGGCGACATAAAGTATCCTCAGGTGTTGGAATCTTTATGGCATCCCCATAAATCTCTGAGGAGGAAGCAAATATTACTCTCTCAACATCTGAATTCATAGAACACTCCAAGATATTCTTGGTTCCATTGATATTAACATCCATTACAAGGAGAGGTTTCTCATAAAAGTATTTTGTTCCATTAATAGCAGCTAGGTGATAAACGGTATCACAGTTTTTAATGGTTTCACTAACAAGACTTTTATCTCTTATATCTCCCCTAACTAGTTTAAAATTCTTGTTTCCAAGTAAATGAGTAATATTCTCTTCTCTTCCTCTCCAGAAATTATCTAAACATACTACTTCTTCACCCTCCTCCAGGAGAACCTCGCATAGGTGACTACCTATAAATCCTGCTCCACCTGTTACAAGAGAAGTCATATTCTATTCATTACCTCCATAAAATATTTACTTGGTCTACCAATACCCTCGTATTTAAAACCATTTTTTAGAGCATCATAAGGATTAATTATGTGTCTCCCATCAACAATGCATGGAGACCTCATTATTTTTTTAAGCTTTGATAAATCTATCTTATTAAACTCCTTATGATCCGTTAATATAACCGCGCAATCTGAGCCACTACAAGCATCATAGAGCTCCCCTCTAAGATCTATTTCTCCAAGTAAAGCTTTAACCTCTTCTCTCTTCACAAATGGATCATAACATCTCAGCTCTACACCCTCATTACGGAGAGACTCCACCACAACCTTAGCAGGAGTATTCCTCATATCATTTGTATCTGACTTAAAAGATAACCCCAGTATTGTCACTATAGGGTTTGAAACAGATTCCTCCTCCAATAGTTTATGTATAAGTCTTATCACTCTATTAGGCATACCAGCATTTATAGTCCTAGATAATTTAACTAAACTTAAATCCTCTCCATGTTTCTCAGCAGAAAAAGCAAGAATGAAAGGATCCTTTGGGAGACAAGAGCCACCTACACCAGCTCCAGGTTTCAATATATTATTTCTATCATAATCCTT
>CAZCPZ010000257.1:0-2720 GCA_964499875.1 uncultured Thermoplasmatales archaeon
GATCAGAAGACTCTTGCTAAGAAATCACCAGTCCATGAAGTCATTCTTGATATGGTTGTTGACCACCTACCTTCTCCGAAGGAGGCTCAGAAGTATCGTATTCCACATATCTGGAGAGGAGACCTTGATAGTCCACTCGGTAAGAGCATGGTTGAGGTTAAACCAGATGGACCGCTTTCTCTTATGATCACGAAGATTATCATGGATCCACATGCTGGTGAAGTAGCTGTTGGTAGAGTGTATAGTGGTACCATCTCTAGGGGTCAAGAAGTATATGTTATTGGTAAACCTAAGCCTTCTAGAGTGCAACAGGTATTCTTGATGGTTGGAGCTGATAGGATACCTGTTGAGTCTGTATCTGCCGGTAATGTCGTAGCGGTTACTGGTATAAAGGATGCTGTTGCTGGTAGCACTATTGCTGATACACCTGATGCTGAACCCTTTGAGAGGATTGTTCATATCTCTGAGCCAGTGGTAACTGTTGCTGTTGAAGCTAAGCATACTAAGGATCTACCAAAACTCATTGAGGTTCTCAGGACAATCTCTAAAGCTGATCCAAGTATATATGTTGAGATTAACCAGGAAACTGGTGAAAACTTGATGTCTGGTATGGGTGAGTTACACTTGGAGATAACAGAGTATAGGATTAAGAATGATTATGGTGTAGACATTATTACATCTGAACCAATTGTTGTATATAGAGAATCTGTTGCTAAGAAGAGCCCACAGAGTTTTGAGGGTAAATCACCGAATAGACATAATAGGTTCTATATTGAGGTTGAACCATTACCTAGGAATATTGTTGATGCATTATATAATAATGAGATTCCTAGTAACGCTAAGAAGTTTAAGAAGGAGATAGCGAAGGCTCTCCAAGATCTAGGTATGGATAAGGAGGATGCCAAGGGTGTTATAGCTATTGAAGGACTTAATATCTTAACGGATGTAACTAAGGGTATCCAGTATCTCTCTGAAACCTATGAACTCATTGCTCAAGCCTTCGCTGAGGTTATGAGGAGTGGACCACTAGCTGCTGAACCATGTCAGGGTTTACTAGTTAGACTAGTTGATGCTAAGCTACATGAGGATGCAATCCATAGAGGACCAGCCCAAGTTATACCAGCTGTTAGAAACGCTATATGTGGAGCCATGATGATCTCTGATCCAATATTACTAGAGCCTATGCAGAGAGTATTCATTAGTACTCCACAGGAACTCATGGGTGATGCTTCTAGAGAACTTAACCAGAGGAGAGCAACTGTTAAAAGTATGACTACTGAGGGAGACATGGTTAATATCGAAGCGAAAGCACCTGTTGCTGAGATGTTTGGTTTCGCATCAGCTATTAGATCAGCAACTGGTGGTAGAGTACTATGGAATACTGAGAACATGGGTTTTGAACCACTACCAAGGATGCTACAAGATGATATTGTTAGGAAGATTAGAGAACGTAAAGGTTTGAAACCAGAGCCTTATCCACCAAGCTACTACATGGATTAGAAATCAAAGCCACCTCGCCTCTCTATTTTTACCCTCCATCTTTTACATATTCAAATAAGTAAGGTAGGGGGATGAACTATTTTATGATGATTCCTTAATCTGGAGAGTACTCTTATCGTAGGTAACCACTGGTTGCATTAATGGATATCTATCCTCTGCATCAGCTGATATGATATAGGGTGTATCAGCTATACCATCATTATTACTATCCGTATTATTATGGTTAAACCAATAGTTTCCCTCTAATCCATTATCCCAATGGTTACCACCTACATTATCTCTAACACTCCACTCGGTATTATTGATGAAGGTGTTATGGAATATTGTATTGTTTGTTGCTCCACAGCAGAAGTATAAACCCTTCTCATTACCCATAAACACATTCTTATAAACAAGACAGTGTTCACTATGTTTTATCCTAAGGCCACACTGGTTTTTCAGGAAAACATTGTGATGGATAATAGTGTAACTAGATCTAACATATATGTAGATCCCATACTCCCTGTTATCCTTTATTATGTTATATGAGATATTGTTTCTTTGAGCAGAAACAGCATAGATTCCACATTGGTTATCAACTATGATATTATCGGTGATGGTGTTATCATTTGATTCTATTCTTATACCTGCTGCATAGTCTGGTGTCCCAGGGTATCCATTGTCACCACTGTTCTTGATGGTGAAACCTTTGATAGTGGCTCTACCAGTCTCATTTATATATATGACACTCCCATTCCCTGTTCCCTCTATGATGGTGGTTGATGGATCACTTCCTATAAGGCTGATGGGTTTATCTATTATTATATTCTCTCTGTATACACCTGGTTTAACAATAATAGTATAGTTTCCATCATTAGTTGGTATACTATTTATGGCTTCTTGTATACTATGATAATCAGCTTCACCAGATGAATCAACATAGATATTGTTGCTAGTAGAAACTCTGTTGAAACAACCAATGAAGGTGCACGCAAGTAGGCTCATGGAAAGTACAATAAATACGATGTGTTTCAATATGAACACCCTAATAGAGGAATTTCATGCTATTTTTAAACCTGTTATAAGAATATACAAGGAACCGCTGATTCGACAAGTATATTATATGCCTTATTATTACTTGTTTTTCATCCACTTTCCAGGAACAATTTTATTAAAATTTTTAATGAAGGGAAAAAATACCTTCCTGTTCAGGGTTATATTTCTCATTGGGTGCATCCAGT
>CAZCPZ010000258.1:0-2703 GCA_964499875.1 uncultured Thermoplasmatales archaeon
ATTTCTATCATAATCCTTATTTGCAGCATCTATAGCTTCAATCACATCTACACCAATAGCATAACAAGCATTAGCAAACTGATTAGCAAGAGCTATATTCACATCTCTATACGTATTATCCATTAGCTTCACCATCTCAGCTACACGAGGAGATGAAACCTTTATAATATTCTCATTTAGAATAGAGAAAACCTCAGCTACTATATCTGTTACCCTCCGATTTATTCCTCCAACTATCTTGGGAAGAGTTATGAATTCCCTCATAGCTTGCCCTTCTACTATTCTCTCTGGGCAAAAGGCAACACCAAAATCTTCTCCGCATTTCATTCCTGAATACTTCTCTAATAGTGGAGATACAATCATCTCAGTTGTTAAAGGAGGAACAGTACTCTTCAAAACCACTATACTATTCCTATTCATATTCCTCCCAATTGTTTTAGAGGCTTCTCTCACAAAATCTAGATTCGGAGTATAGAGGTCATCTATAGGTGTCCCCACTGTTATAATTAAGAACTTTGAGTTTCTAATAACTTCTTCCTCCCCAGTAACAACTAGTTTCTCATCCTTTAACACCTCATTGAGGTTCTCATCTAAACCAGGTTCATGTATAGGACAACCACCCTTGTTTATGGTATCAATGATTTTCTCATTCACCTCATAGCCTACTACGTTTACACCTCTCAATGCAAAGGTTACTGCTAGTGGTAGTCCAACGAATCCTAATCCAACTACACAGATACTCTCCTCTCCAGATAACAATCTATTCTTAGCTTCTTCCGGTGTTAGATTATACATTTATTCACCCTGTGGAGGAATAATACCCCTTCTTTTAAGCATTATTTTGTTTGCAAGCAAATAAGACTCCATACTCCCTATATCAAACCAGAAAGATGGTTTCACCACATACCCATATAGTAACTCATCCTCTGCAATCTTTGGAAAAACCTCTTTCTCAATAGAAACTCTACCATATGGAATTAGATCCAATACCTCTGGTTCCATAATAACATAACCCGCATGAGCCAGATTAGAGGGAGCTTCTCCATGAGATGGTTTATAGATGAAACCTCTAATCATACCATTTTCCTCGTTGAAATCAGCTACACCAAACCTACTCACCTCTCTCTCTGGAACAGGAAATAAAATTATCGTAGCAAGGCCACCATGAGATTTATGAAAAGATATAGCTTTTGATAACTCTATTTCTGTAACATTATCACCATTACAAACAAGGAAAGTATCTTCTACTCCCGCTTCTGTAGCTAAAATCTTAAGGTCACCACCAGTCTCCCAACCCAGTGTATTAACTATTCTTATAGGTATTTGATAAGAAGTATTTGTAAAGTAACTAGAGATAACCTCCCTCATATAATTTACGCCCACATATATCTCCCTGACATCTTCCGCTTTTATCACGTTCCCAATCACATACTCTATACAAGGTTTACCAGCTATTGGTAATAAAGGCTTTGGTATAGCATTAGTCAAAGGTTTTAATCTACTTCCTCTACCAGCTGCTAGAATAAGAGCTTTCATGATTCCGAGACATTTAAAAAGTTCTTTAAATACCTTTTTTATACACTGGATCAATGAATGCCACAGTGGTAGCGAGAAAGGGAAAAAAACCAACTGGTCTGGGAAATTACTCTAGGAACCTTATAAGGGAGTTACTGAGACTCGATGAGAATATCAAAGTTGTTTTAATCCCTGGAAAGGAAATTAAACTTCACAAGAGAGGATTAGGCGGAATGATGTATATTAATCTTAAACTACTTTCTACTAAATTCAAAAGCGATGTTGTACACTCCTTAAATCTACAGCCTTTAAACCCAAAGATAAACATAATCACTCTACATGATCTAACCCCCTTTAAAAGAAAAAGAATGGATAGATTCCTGTTCAAATACATACATTTAGGTAGACTGAAATATATGAGAAGGATAATCACTCCAACGAACCATGTCGCTGAGGTTGCATCCAATGTAACCGGATTAGATAGAGATAGATTCACAACCATATACTATGGATTGGACCATGAAACGTTTACTCCATCTAATAAAATTCCTCCGGAAATAGAGGAGGATAAATACAATCTATTATATGTGGGAGAAGTTAGAAGACGAAAAAATATTCACCTCATCATAAAGGCGGTTTCGCTGCTAGGAGAGGAGTATAGATTAATTAAAATAGGACCAGATATTGATGGGTACTATAAGGACGAGTGTCTAAAACTAGTGGGGGAGGGAGGAGTAGATTTCGTTGACATCAACTACCTACCAGGAAGTGAGATCAGACATTACTATTCAAACGTGGATCTACTCATCTACCCGTCTAGAGAAGAAGGCTTCGGTTTACCACCACTAGAGGCTATGGCATGCGGAACTACATCAGTCGTATCGGATATACCTGTTTTTAGAGAGGTTTATCAAAACAATGTTTTCTACTCTGAAATGAATCCAGAGGATTTAGCTGATAAGATAGAATATGCAGTAAAACATAGAAAGGATAAATTAGAGTTAATGGATTATACAAAACGCTTCACTTGGGAGAGAGCAGCTAGAGAAACAAAGAAGATCTATGAAGAAAGTCTATGATAAAAATCCACAAAAAACTATATTTTTTTAGAAAAATTAGATGACCCCTCTATAACTCAATTTTTGAGGATGTGATGAAAGAAAATCATTGAAATTTGATCGTGTTTAT
>CAZCPZ010000259.1:0-2647 GCA_964499875.1 uncultured Thermoplasmatales archaeon
GGTATTTGGTTTCTTCGACGTTAAGATAAAAGATAAAAAATTATCTGCTAGAGTAAAAGGAGAGGAATACAACTTAGAGAAACATGGGATGGGTGTAGAAATCAAAGCGGTTACATACCATATGCTTGAAGTCCATGTGGAACCACCTATCTACGTACAAGTACTATTCGATATCTAAAAAGGGGGAAACATTGAATAACTATGAATATAATACTAATCTATAGGAGCTGAGAGGAGTATGACTGATAAGATAACAAGGGATATGAATATTAGAGAAGTCATTGAGAGGTACCCTGAGACGATACCAGTGTTCATAAAGCATAATATAGGTTGCATAGGTTGTATTGCAGCGTCTTTTGAGAGTATAAAGGATATAGCGGTTGTACATGGTATAGATGTTGAATCATTTGTAGAGGAACTAAACGCTGCTATCACAAACTAACTTTCTCCCCTAGGAAAACTCTGAGTAGATTAGGATACATACTCTTTGTTTTCCCAGCACCGTATCCCACTCTATGTATCCTCATCATTGGTAGCTCTATGAATTGTTTCGCTACCGTTGTTATAATCGCTGCACCAGTAGGTGTAACGAGTTCTTGTTCTCTATCTGTTTGATAAACAGGTACCCCTTTTAGTATCTCAACTGTTGCAGGGGCAGGAATAGGTATAATACCATGGTTACATCTAGTGAATCCTTTACCAAGTGGTAATGGAGAAGATAAAACCTCCTTGACACCTAGTTTCTCTAACCCTATAATTGATCCCACTATATCTATTATGGAATCAACTGCTCCGACTTCATGGAAATGTACCTCATTAATATCTACTCTATGGATCTTACTCTCCGCTAACGCTAATCTATGGAATACTTGCTTACTAGTCTCCTTAATCTTTTCATCTAAACTACTTTCATCAATCAACTCTACTATGTCTAGATATGTTCTATGAGGTTGTTTCTCCTCAACCTCTATAACTATATCTGTTGCTGTTATACCATTTACTCTTATCCTCCTAGTTGTAACCTTGTATCCCGATAAACCTACTTTATTAATCTCTTGAATGAGATCATCTACTTTTAATCCTAAGTCTATTAATGCCCCTAGAATCATATCTCCGCAGATACCTGAGAAGCAATCAAAATATGCTATCATCTCTTATTCATCTCCCTAGTTATTAGACTAGCGAAGTAGCCAGCTCCAAAACCATTATCTATATTAACCACTACTACACCCTCTGCACAGCTATTAAGCATAGTTAACAAAGCTGATAACCCTTGGAAGCTTGCACCATAACCAATACTAGTAGGTACCGCTATAACTGGTTTACTTGTTAACCCTCCTACTATACTTGGTAATACCCCATCCATACCTGCTACAACTATAACCACTGATACCTCAGAGAGTTTCTCTAAAATATCTAGTAACCGATGCACTCCTGCTGCTCCTACATCATATATCCTCTCAACATCACAACCCATTAGTTTTATAGTCACTGCTGCTTCCTCAGCTACTGGTATATCCGAGGTTCCAGCGGTTACAATAAGTATCCTACCAATGGGTTCTATCTTCTTTCTCTCAAAAACAATTGTTTTAGCAACCTCATTATACTCTGCATCAGGATAGTGTTTCTTCACAACCTCATATATCTCTCTACTCGCCTTAGTTAGGAGTATATTATCGTTATGTTGAAGTAGCTTCTCTAGTATACCTAGTATCTGCTGAATTGTTTTACCTACACAGAAAATGGTTTCCGGAAAACCCTTCCTTATAGTACGATGAGTATCAACCTTAGCGTAACCTAGATCAGAATAAGGTAGTTTCCTTATCTCCTCTAATACTTCATCAAGAGTAGTTTTTCCCCTTTTATAATCTTCAAGTAGTTTCCTTATGTCTCTCATCATCTTAGACTACTCTTTCTATAGCCTTCTAAATCCAAGGTTATATATTTGAAACCTAGCTTCTTTAACTCACATATTATTTTATCTCTATTCTCTAATATAAAGGGTATCTCTCTTTCAGAGACTTCGATCCTAGCGATACCTTTGTCATGGATTCTAACTCTACAGAAACCTATACCTAAATCATATAGTATCTGCTCTGCTTCCTCAACTAGTCTTAACACCTTATTTGTTAACCTAGTTCCATAGGGTATCCTAGTTGTTAGGCAGGACTCAGAGGGTTTACTCCAAGTCTCTAAACCTTGTTTTCTTGATAACAATCTTATATCCTCTTTTGTTAATCCTGCTTCAATCAATGGAGTTAATATATTTTCCTCCATAAGAGCCTTAAACCCTGGTCGATAGTCGTGTAGATCATCAGTTATAGATGCATCTAACACAGTCTTTACCCCCTCTTCCTCTGCAACCTTCTTTATCGTTGAGAAAACAAGTTTCTTACAATAGTAGCATCTATCAACATCATTCTTTTTTACTTCCTCTGGTAACTCCACCTCAACTACTCTATGTTTAACTTGGAGTTTCTCTGCTAACTTCCTTAGATACTCAAACTCCCTCTTGGATAGTAGTATAGATTTTATGGTAACTGCTACAACATTACTCCTCCCAAGTGTATCAATAGATGTTTTGAGGAGAAAAGAGCTATCAACTCCTCCTGTGAAACCTATTGCAACTCTATCAAGTTGCGATAGA